>JAAYCJ010000116.1 GCA_012729815.1 Phycisphaerae bacterium
GCCTATCTGCTGATGCTCTCATTCCTCTTCGCCGCATGGTTCATCTCATGGCTGGCGGTCCAGTCGATACGCCTGCGGCGCTTGCCCGCCCAGTTCGCCCATTTCCGCCGGACGTTCTTCCGAAGCTCAACGCCGATCTTCGCCTCTGCCGTGATTGTCGTGGGCGTCTTCTGCGGCCTCGCCTCGATCCGGGCCGAGAGTCTGGCCATGAAGAGCGCCCCGCATTTCATGCTCAGCGAGATCGACGGGTCGAGCTATCGACTCCTGCGAGAGCAATTCCGCGACCTGCACGCCAAGCTGTTGGCGAATCGCGCCGTCCAGACTTCAACGGCAAACAGGATTCAGGGAATAGAAGACGAAATCCCGATTCGCCAACGGCCGCGCCGCTCGAACCGTTGATCGTCGCCTGCAAATCTTATTCGGACTTCTGACTTCTGAATTCTCACGTCTTCCGAAGGCTCCCGCTGCGCAGGGGGGTTGACATTTCGAGAGATTGAGGCGACAATGACCACGCACGGTCGGGTGGAGCGGGGGCTTTTTGGGAGGCCCAGATGGGCGTTCGCGCAGAATCGGGAGTGGTCGTGTTGTCGGTGGTGTTTGCAGCCGGGCTGTGCCTGGCCGCCGCCGAAACGACGACCAAGCCGGGAATTGAGTCCCATCTGCAGCGCGAGGGATTCGTCGAGCTGCTGGTCGAAACCCAGGTGCGAAACATGCGCCAGCGCTACCGCCTCTCGCCCGAACAGACCGAGCAGGTGCGCGAGGCCCTTGACCACCAGGACATTACCCTCCAGTTTAAAGCGGCGGGCAAGATGGAGGCGTTCGAGCGGAAAGTCCGGAAAGCCCTCAAGGCCAAACAGGAAGTGCCCGTCGAAGATGTTCAGGAGTTCGTCCGCGAGGTTCAGCCGTTGTGCCGACGCTTCGCCGATCGCCAGATCGAGACGATGAACGCGATCCAGTCGGTGATGAACGACGCGCAGAAGAAACGCTACCAGGAGGAAATCGAGGAGCGGCGCGGCAGCTTCGAGGAACTGCTCGGACGGCTGGAACGATGGGAGAAGGGCGACATCCGCCCGGGCGAGCTGAAGGAGCAGTTCGGCAGGGAGGAACCGACGGTCTCGCCGGAAGAGATCGAACAGAAGATCGTCGCCGAGATCAACCGTTACAAACCCACGTCGTTCGATTTCTGGGACCTGTACGTGCGGACCTTCATCGAGGCGTTCGGGCTCGAAAAGGGCCAGCAGACCCTCGCCTGGTCGGTACTCGGCGAGATCAAGTCGCGGGCTGAGAGCTACAAACGCGACCATGTCCGCCAGTACGCCGAGGCCAGGACGTACATGGGAAGCCTGCGCGATCCCGCCGTGGCGGGCAAAACGGGCGAGGAACGCCGCGAAGCCCTCGAAAAAGGCCGCCGCAAGCTCGAAGAGCTCGACGAGCCGCTGATCCGAATGTTCGACGAACTCAAGACCCGCCTGATGCGCATACCGACCACCGCCCAGACCCGCCGGGCCAACCAGGTCCTCTCGCAGGAGGACGAACCGGCGACGCCGGCGGACGACGAGCGGGTCGCGCCGCAGACCATGCCCGCGCAAACCGAGAATCAGGATCGTTGATCCGCTGCACAAGGAGACGCCGCATGACCAAGCCAGCCGTGATTGCCACGTTGATTGCCGCCGTCCTCGCCGCCGGCGCGGGCGCCCACGAGTCGGGCCCGGCCTCGCAGCCGGCCAAGATCGAGTTCCAGGGCTGGCTTCGCATGACCGATCATGCCCTGACCGAACCGGGCGGCGCGCCGATCGAGAACGAGGAAGAGGCGGCGCCGGTCATCTACGTGAACAAGTCGTCGCCGGCGATGGCGGTGGTCTCGCATTTCGCCGGCCGCACCGTGATCAACTGGAAGTCGGCGGCGCAGAAGGAAATCGCCGAATATGACAGCGAGACCGGTCTGATCCGCCTCGGATGCATCTCGGACTTCACCGCTGAGAAAATCCGTCAGAGCGCGATGGGGCAGTTCGTGCTGTTGGACGACTTTATTGCCGGCCTCAAAGCCGGTGGCAGCGAAATCATGAGCCTCGAGCACTCCCAGGA
>JAAYCJ010000117.1 GCA_012729815.1 Phycisphaerae bacterium
CGGGATACATCTGGTTCTGGAATGGCCGGATCACCAGGAAAGACCTGCGGGCGCAGTTGAAGGACATGGCTGAGCACGGGGCCATGAGCGTCTGGCCGCTGCCGGCGCCGCGGAGTTTTCGGCCGACTTTCATGCCGACTTCGCTGGAACCGGACTACCTGACCGCCGGTTTCCTCGATCACTACCGATACATGGTGGAGCAGGCGCAGCGGCTGGGTATGAATGTCTGGCTGTACGACGACGGCGGCTGGCCCTCCGGCATGGCGTGTGGCCGGATCGTCAGGAAGAAGCCGTCATTGGCGCAGCAGAACCTGGATCGGCGCGTGCTGGAGCCCGAGAAGGGCGAGGTGGTTGTCATTCCGGAGAACTGCCTTGCCGCATTTGCCTACGAGGCGGGGAAACGCCGGCGCCGGCTGACGCCCGGGACGGTTCTGGAGATCGCCAAGACGCCGACGCGGATCGAGGTGTATTTCGTGCAGCGAATCGATGCGGCCCTCGCCTGCCGCAATGAGACCGTCAATGCCGCCACCTTCTATCCGGACCTGCTGAATCCGGACGCCACCCGTGAGTTCATCCGCATGACGCACGAAGCGTTCAAGACGGTCATCGGCGAGCACTTCGGCCAGACGGTCCCGCTGGTCTTCACCGACGAGGTCAAGGTGTCGAACCGCCCGTGGACCGACGGCTTGGCCGAGGACTTCCGGCGCACGTACGGATACGACCTGCTCGAAAAGCTGCCGGACGTGTTCAAAGGGGACGAAGCGGAAGGCATGCGGACGCGGGTGGACTACTTTGACTGGTGGAGCCGTCGATTCGCCGAAACGTTCTTCGCACCCGTTGCCAAATGGTGCCGCAAGAACGGGCTGCTGTTTGCCGGGCATTTGGGCGGCGACGGCGACGCCGGTACGGTGGGGGCGCGGATCTACGGTTTCGGGCATCCGCTGCGCACATTGAGAGAACTTGACATTCCGGGCATCGATGCGATCTGGCGTCAGATCTTCCCGGGCCGGCCGACCGTCAAGGTCTTTCCGGGCGGCAGCAAGGTCCAGGTGAATGCGAACCACTTCTACACGAAGTACGCTTCGACGGTGGCGCATCAGGAGGACCGGCCGTGGGTCATTACGGAGTCCTTTGCGGTGTACGGTGCGGGCCTGACGCCGGCCCAAACCAAGTGGATCACCGATTTCCAATACGTTCGCGGGGCGAACCTGATGACGATAGGCGGCTACCAGTTATCGAACCGCGACCACTTCATGGGTGGGCAGCGGCCGGTCCAGGGGCCGTTCAACTCACTGTGGAAGCATATGGACCTCTATCACGGCTACGTGGCTCGGATGAGCTACCTGCTGAGCCGCGGTCGGCCGCTGGTGGAGACAGCGGTGTACTATCCGGTCCGGGACCTGTGGGCCGGCGGGCCGGAGGTAGGCGCCGTCATAGAGTCCCACGACACCCTTGCCCAGCGGCTTCTGGAGTGCCAGTGCGATTTCGATCTGATCGATGATGACGTTCTCGAGCGCGGCTCGACGAAGGTCGGCGGCGGGTTCCTGCAGGTCGGGCCGATGCGGTACCGGACGATCTTCGTGTGCCGGACCCGGTGGATGACGGAGCAATCGCAGCGGGCGCTCCGGCGATTCTCGGAGAAGGGAGGTCGGGTTTTCTGGGTGGATTCGGAGGTCAAGTCGAGGAAGGGTGCGGGCGGTTTGGCCATCGAACGGGCGGATATCGCGAAGTATGCCACACCTCTGATCGAGGTCGAGAACGGCAACACGATGATTCGCGTCTGTGCGCGCGACCTGGCCGACGGGCGGCTGTACTTTGTCACCAACGAGGCCCTGGGCAGGACCGCCTGCACGATCAGGTTCCGTGAGACTCAGCCGATGGTCATCCTCGATCCGGAAACCGGGAGTTGTCACCAGCCCGCGGAGGCCGATTTTGCCGACGGTGTGTGGGCGCTTCGCTTGAAGATGGAGTTCGCCGGCTCGTGTGTGGTGCTCTTCAGCGAGGACGCCAGGTCTGCCGAGATTCGCGAGCCCCTCCGTACCCGGGTATTGCGCCGTCTCGATCGCGGCTGGACTTGCCGGAAGAGGCGCGCGTATCGTCTTGGCGTGCATGATTTTGAGGTGGATGAGCGGTTTGGCGATAGGGCGGTTTCGATCCGGCTGGGCGACTGGCGGAGCAAGCTGGGCAAGGGTTTTTCCGGTGATGCGGAGTACGCCGTCCGTTTTGACTGCGACGCCGAGATGGTGGGGCGGGCCGAGCGGCTTGACCTCGGGCGGGTCCGCTATGCCTGTGAAGTGATCATCAACGGCGAGTCGGTGGGTCGGCGGGTCTGGGCGCCGTATGTGTTTGCAATCAGTGACCGGCTGCGGGTCGGGCCAAACGAGATACGGGTCATCGTCACCAATACCATGGCCAATGAGTTCGCTACGACGAAGGTGCTGGACCAGTGGCCCAGCCAGATCATCGGCCCGTACCACGGCATCGCCAAGCTTTTCGAAGCCGAGTCGCTTCCGAGCGGGCTGTTCGGTCCGGTGAGCATATTGGGGAGCCGGTAGGGCTTGCGGGCCGTCGATCGGAGAAGCAGGACGGGGCCGGAGAAACATCGGTATTGTGGTCCGGCGGGGAGTTCGACCATTGACATCCGGGTCGATTGGACTATGATCGTGCTTGGTTTGAATAAGGGTTAATAATCCTGTCTTGGATGGAGGTATTAAGGATGGCCAAGCGTACGGTTAACGTGGCACTGATCGGTCAGAAGTTCATGGGCAAAGCGCACAGCAACGCGTACATGAAGGTGGCGAAGTTCTTCGATCTGCCGGTGATTCCCGTAATGCATACGACGGTGGGGCGGGAGATCGAGGATCCGGAGAGCTTCGCGAAGCACTGGGGTTGGCAGAACTTCGATACGGACTGGAAGCGGGTGGTCAACTCGCCGGAGATCGATCTGGTGGACATCGTGACGCCGAACGATCTTCACGAGGACATCGCGATCGCGGCTTTGAAGGCGGGCAAGGCGGTGGCGTGCGAGAAGCCGCTGGCCCACACGTGGAAGGCGGCCAAGGCGATGGTGGACGCGGCGAAGACGGCGAAGAAGCCGACGTTCGTGTCGTTCAACTACCGTCGGGTCCCGGCGATCGCGCTGGCCCGGCAGATCGTTCGCGAGGGGCGGCTGGGGCGGATCTACCACGTACGGGCCCAGTACCTGCAGGACTGGGGCGGTCCGGACACGCCGCTGGTGTGGCGGTTCGAGAAGAAGCACGCCGGGTCGGGCGCCCACGGCGACCTGAACGCCCACCTGATCGACATGGCGCGGTTCATCACCGGCCAGGAGTTCACCGAGGTGTCGGGTATGCAGGAGACGTTCATCAAGGAGCGGGTGATTCCGGTCGAGGACACCGGGATTTCGGCCTCGGTGGCCAAGCGCAAGGCCAAGGGCAAATCGACGGTGGACGATGCGCTGCTGTTTATGTGCCGGTTCACGGATGGGGCGATCGGGAGTTTCGAGGCCAGCCGCCTGGCGACGGGCAACAAGAACGGGAACCAGATCGAGATCAACGGCGAGAAGGGGTCGCTGTACTTCAACTTCGAGCGGATGAACGAGTTGATGTTCTACGACGCCACTCAGCCGGAGCACCTGCAGGGCTGGACGGACATCCTGGCCACGAACCCCAGCGTCCATCCGTACTTCAACGCGTGGTGGCCGGTGGGCCATATCATCGGCTACGAACACACGTTCATCAACGCCTTCGCGGACATCTTCCGGGTGCTCGGCGGCCAGAAGCCGGTGGTGCCGCTGCCGGACTTCGCGGACGCGCTCAAGACCCAGCAGGTGCTGGAGGCATCGCTGGAGTCGGCGAAGCACAAGAACTGGGTGAAGGTCAATTCGATCAAGTAGGGCGGCGACATTTGCGATGGAGGACTGAGCGATGAAGATAGGTGTGATGTCGGCTGGGCTGGGCGGAATGGGCTTCGAGAAGGCCCTGGACTATTGCCAGAGCCTGGGACTGGGGGCGATCGAGCTTCCGGTCGGGTGCTATCCGGGAACGCCGTTCTTCGATCCGGAAGCGGTGCTCAAGAGCGCCGATGAGCAGAACCGGATCAAGGACATGTGCAAGCAGCGCGGCTTGGAGATCTCGGGCTTGGCGGTGCACGGGAATCCGGTGCACCCGGACGCGGCGGTGGCCAAGGAGCACACGAAGGCCCATGAGACGGCGGTGAAGCTGGCCCGGAAGCTGGGTACGACCGTGGTGATCAACTTCAGCGGTTGTCCGGGCGGCAGCAAGAAGGACACGACGCCGAACTGGGTGACGTGCCCATGGCCGCCGGATTTTTCGGACGCGGTCAAGTACCAGTGGAACGACGTGCTGATCCCGTTCTGGACGAAGCAGAACAAGCTGGCTGCGGACGAAGGCGTGAAGATCGGCTTTGAGGCGCATCCGGGGTTCTGCGTGTACAACACCGAGACGCTGCTGTGTCTGCGGAAGGAATGCGGCAAGCAGCTTGGGGCGAACTTCGATCCGAGCCACTTTTTCTGGCAGGGGATCGACCCGATCGAGTCGGCCCGCGAGTTGGGCAAGGCCAAGTGCATCTGGCACGTGCACGCGAAGGACACGTCGATCGACCCGCGGAACACGGCGCTCAATGGCGTGCTGGACACCAAGAGCTACGGCGACGTGGCGGTCCGGAGCTGGGTGTTCCGGACGGTCGGTTACGGTCACGGCGATGAGTTCTGGAAGCCGTTTATCAGCATGCTGCGGACGTACGGTTACGACGGCGTGCTGAGCATCGAGCACGAAGACAGCCTGATGAGCGTGCAGGAAGGCTTCGAGAAGGCGGTCGAGTACCTCAAGGGCGTGATCGTCAAGGAGAAGGCCGGGGCTGCTTGGTGGTTCTAGGAGCGGCACGGAGCACGCGGAGAAGGCCTGAGATCAGGTAGACCAGGCAAGGGGCGTGTACGTTTTGTACAAGACGTACACGCCGTGCAAGACCGGGATTCC
>JAAYCJ010000118.1 GCA_012729815.1 Phycisphaerae bacterium
ATCAAGGCATCCGCTGGTCTGTCTTGCGTTTCTCGATGGCGTGACAGCAGAAGCGGCCGCAGCGAGGGCATCGGCCGATGGTGCATTTTTTCCGCGAGGCTGCGCCAAGGCGGATGCCGTACTTGCCCCAGGGCTCCGTGAAGCCACACCGTTTGCACCGGACGACCCAACCGGGCGCGCGACGTTCATAGGCTTGCAGCTTGTCTTCGTCCGGTCGTTCGGCCATGTCCGTCCTCCGGATTTGCGGGCGGGGTTCCGCCACCGACGCCTCATGAGCGGATGTCGCGACACGCAGGGCTGCGAGAGTGCCGCCGCACCAAGGGCCTATTTTGCCGCCATCTGCATCCAGCTCGTCGGGAATCTGTCGCGGGCCACTGGGCGGTACTGGGCTCGAACCAGTGACCTATTGCTTGTAAGGCAATCGCTCTAGCCAACTGAGCTAACCGCCCGGTTTGGTCAGGTATATCGTATTCGCGGGGCGTGGATGGGTCAAGGTTGGAGTTTGCGGGGTTTGGGTTGGTTCGTTAGGATGGTGCGTTTGGACGTGCACGTGAACGAACGGCTGACAGAAGGGATTCGCGGCTGATGACGGTGAAGATTGCGGTTTTGTCGGATGCGCACATGGCCCAGGAGGCGGCGGGGAATCGGCGAGGGGATATCGCACCGATTCTGCTGCTTCGGGCGGTCAATCGGCTGAACCGGTGGGTCCAGCCGGATGTGACGCTGATTTTGGGTGATCTAATTAACGATCCCCAGGCGGCTGAGGCGGAGGCGTATCTGCGGGAGCTTCGGGTGATCGTGGACAGGATTCAGTCGCCGACGCTGGTAATTCCGGGCAATCACGACATGGAGGCGGATCGGTTCTATCGGATTTTCGATCGGCCGGGCGACTGGCTGGAGGTGGCGGGTGTGCGGTTCGTACCATTTCTGGACCCGGAAGAGCCCGGCTGGAACGCCCGGCGCGAGGGGCGGGACCTGGATCGGATGGCGGCGGCGCGGGTGGGGTTTGCCGGGCCGCTGGTGTCGGTTCAGCACGTGCCGGTCTTTCCGCCGGGGCGGTCGGAATGTCCGTACAATTACGTGAACGCGGAGGCGGTGATCGAGGCGATGGCGGCCAACAGCTACCGGCTGGCGGTCAGCGGGCACTTCCATCCGGGCATGGAGGTGGTGCGTCAGGGGGAGATGAGCTTTGTGGCGGGGCCGGCGCTGTGCGAAGCGCCGTTCCGGTTCGATGAGCTGGAGTTGGCCGACGATCAGGTGCGGCTGACGCGGCATTCACTGGCGATGCCGGCAGAACTCGGCCTGGTCGATCTGCACGTGCACACGCACCTGGCGTACTGCAACGAGAATATGACGGTGCGCGCGGCGACGGCGTTCGGGCGTGAGATGGGTCTGGCGGAGGTGGCGTTCGCCGAGCACACCTCGCACCTGTACTACGATCGCGAAGTCTACAGCTCAGGGGCGTTTCTGGATGCGGGCGTGGACGGCGACGCGAAGCAGACGCTGCGGGTCAAGGAGTACTTCGCCGCGTTGGAGGAAGCGGATTGTCCGCAGCGGAATTGGGGCTTGGAGGCGGACTGCGATTTTCGCGGGCGGCCGGTGGTGCGCGAGGAGGACCGGTCGCGGGTGAATTTCATCATCGGGGCGGTCCATCGGCTGCCGGCCCAGCGGGTTACTCCGGTGAGCGAAGAGCGGATGGCGCAAGAGTTCCTGTCAACATGCGAGCGGCTGGTGAGGTCGGGCATCCAGGTGCTGGCCCACCCGTTCCGGGTTTTCCGGCGAACGAGGATAGGGACGCCGCGCGAGTTATTCAGACCGCTGGCAAGGATGCTGCGGGAGCACGGGGTGGCGGCGGAGATCAACTATCACACCAATGAGCCCCCAGCGGAGTTCTTTAGGCTTTGTCTTGAGGACGGCGTGCGGATCACGTTCGGTAACGACGCTCATAACCTCTATGAGGTGGGCGAGTTCTGGCCGCACCTGAGGCTGTTGGAGGAATGCGGGTTCAGCGGGAGAGCCGATCAGGTGCTGTTTGATCCGCGTCGTGGGTAGAAGCGGGGGCTTTGTCGGGACATAGCAAGCGGGGCTACGGTCAAGGTCCCCGTCCCCCCTTCAGGGACCTCCACCACAGCCCCGCGATATAGTCACGTTTTCCGGCAGAGCTATTCTCTATAGTGTCTTATTATCGGCCCGGTTGGCGGCCAAGGCAATCGGGGCGGGCGCTGAAATCGCTATCGGGGAATCCATGATAGCGATGGGCGGCAGTTTCTTACCCCCGGCGGGGACAAGGGTTTGCAAAGACCTCGCTCCCTGACGGTCGCGACTCTTTTGGGGGGTGGCGGTTGTCTGCGGCACGGGGTGGTTGTTTCGTGTCGTTCCGGAAATAGCATGGCGGCCCGCGACTCGCTACCTGTTCGGTGCAGCAGAACGCGGGCTGCCATTGGCTGGTCTTGCCGGTCAGTCAGTGGCCGGGTTACTCGACGCTGCCGCCGCCGGGGGCGACGGGGTTCCGCATGCGGCCGTACCACATGGTGTCGGCGATCTCGGTGAACGCATCGGCGTTCATGGTGAAGCCGCCGCCGGCCGGCTTGTAGGCGCCGAGGTAGCCGTCGGGGCCGGTCTCGCCGGCGACGTCGTAGACGGCGGCCACATGGCCGTCGGCGAACAGAACGTTGGCGTAACCGCCGACGTAGCCGTCGCCGCCGTGCAGCGGGGCGATGTCGTTGAACTCATGGGCCTTCTTGCCGGCGAAGTGGGTGGCGTCGACGTCTTCGAGGTCAACCGCCATGCCGTCGCAGAAGGCTTCGAGGGTCATGTCGCCGACCCGCACGACGTCTTTGCCGGCGAAGTTGTTGATGGCGTCGGCCATCGTCTGATCGGCGATGGTGGCTTCGCTGCCGTCACCCACGCGGGCGTCGCCGAGCATCACGATGCGATCCGGGGTGGCTACGCCGCCTTCGGTGTGCGAGCCGTTGATCGGGCCGTCGCCGTCTTCGGGGCACTTGCTGCCGTTGTCGGCGCAGGCGTTGGTGCTGTAGAGGTCCCAGGTCGTCGGATCGGTCGGGTCGGTCTTGATCACGACCGGGTCTCCGCGGACCATGTGCCAACTGGCGGCGTAGTTGCTGTTGTAGCCCTTGTTCCAGAACTCCTGCGAGGCGAGGGACGTGGGGTAGACGTCGGTCGCCAGGGTGGTCACACCGGTGCCCCAGTAGAGGGCGTTGAAGCCCGCGGTGTCGCCGGCGCCGGTGTAGTCCACCACCTTTTCGCTGATGGTGTACTGGTTGCCCGGGCACAGGGCCTTGCCGGGGTTGGCGACCTTCAGGTTGATCAGGTCGGCGACCCAACCCACCTTGTCGACGTGGCCGTCGCGTTTCCAGTCGAACGCGCCGGAGCAGCGATAGCCCAGGCGGTTCTGCGAGGCGTAGATCTCGAAGCCCGCGCCAAAGCCACGCAGGTTCGAGGCGCACGTCGCCGAGCGGGCGGCCTGACGGGCCGAGGCGAGCGACGGCAACAGGATCGCCACCAACAGCGCGATGATGGCAACCACGACCAGGAGCTCCACCAGGGTGAAGGCTCCCCAAGACTTACGGTTCCACTTCATACCAAATCCTCCTACCACAATGACTACGATGCCTTCGTGACCGGCCGGAAGAGAGGCACGCCGCCTGCCTCCGGGTCACACGCGGGAGTCTACGCGGGCAATGTAAAGGGGCTGGGAGAGGGACATTAATCTTCGGCTAAATCGCGGGTGTACCGAGCGAGCCGAGGGACTATAATGAGGCCCCAGTCGATCGCACAGCGGCAGGAAAGGAGCGGCAAGTGACTGCACAGCCTGGCTTTAGCGTCGAACTGGAGACGATTAGTCGCGGATTCGACGGGCAGACCTGCTGGGTGCACGGCCGGGCGGGGGCGATTCCGGGCAATCCGCCCGTCGTCGTGTTGACGATGCAGAAGCTTCTGCTGTCGGGCAGCGATATTTTCTTTGGGCTGCACGAGATGCGGACGGACGACCTGGGAGCAAGCTGGTCGGGTCCGACGGAACACGAGACGCTCGGCCGGCGGGAAGAGGACGGCGGGGTGACCGCGTGCATCTGCGATTTTACGCCGAAATGGCACGCAGCGACCGGAAAGCTATTGGGAACAGGACACGTGGCTCGGTACATCGGCGAGCGCCTGATGCCGGACCCGCGGCCGCGTCAGACGACGTATTCGGTGTATGACGCCGATGCGAGGACGTGGTCGCCGTGGGCGACGGTGGCGATGCCGGACGATACGAAGTTCTCCAACTGCGGCGCCGGATGCACGCAGCGGGTTGACTTGGCCAACGGCGAGATTCTGCTGCCGATGTACTTTCGCGTGAAGGGGGAAAAGTTCGCCAAGGTGTCGGTCATGCGGTGCGGGTTCGACGGGCAGAGGTTGCGGTACCTCGAACACGGGAGCGAACACACGGTCGAAACGGCGCGCGGGCTGGGCGAGCCGTCGCTGGCGAGGTACGACGGCCGCTACTTTCTGACCATCCGGCATGACGATCGCGGCTACGTGACGCGGGGCGGCGATGGACTGCGGTTCGAGGAGCCGCGGCCGTGGACGTTCGACGACGGCTCGGAGTTGGGCAACTACAACACGCAGCAGCACTGGGTGACGCACAGCGACGGGCTGTGCCTGGTGTATACGCGGCGCGGGGCGAACAACGATCACGTGTTCCGGCATCGGGCGCCGCTGTTCATTGCGCAGGTGGACCCGGATCGAATGTGCGTGATTCGCGAGACGGAGCGGATTGTCGTTCCGGAGCGCGGGGCGCGGCTGGGAAATTTCGGGGTGTGCGAAGTCAGCGCGAATGAGACGTGGGTGACGGTATGCGAGTGGATGCAGCCGGTCGGCTGCGAGAAGTACGGGAGCGACAACAGCGTATTCGTGTCGCGTCTCCGTTGGGACAAGGCGAACCAGTTGATGCGGTAGGAACGCGTGATGGACAAGATCAAACGCATTGAGACACAGGTGGTGCTGGCGGGCCGGCGGAGCAATCAGGCGTGGTTCGCCCCGGCGTTGGCGGCGGTTCCGGGCGCCGGCGACGGCGGCGGGCCGGAGGTGATGGTCGGGGCGATGCTGCTGACCGGCAACGACATGGGGCCGGCGCTCTGGACGCGGACGCGCGATCTGGGGCGGACATGGACGCCGCCGATGCAGAGCCAGAACCTGCTGGGCGAACCGATATCGCGGGAACGGAAGGCCGCGGCGGCCCAGTACGCGCGAACGATGTTCGGCGAGGGCCGGGCGATCAGTCCGGACTACGATATCTTCGAGAAGCCGTACATCGGACCGTACTACCATCGGGCGAGCAAGACGCTTCTGGGCCTTGGATGCAGCGTTTACACTCGCGACGACGACCGCGACCCCGGCCAGAAGGGCGAAGAGCACGTGGCGGGCTTTGCTCACGTTCCGGTCTGGACACGGTGGGATCCGGGTCGCGGCGATTTTGTGCCGTGGAAGCGGATGGCCCAGCCGCCGACGCTGGAAACGGGCCAGAGCGTGTTTTTCGTGTCGTGCTCGCAGTGGCACGAGTGCGGCGACGGGACGTTCCTGCTGCCGTGTTCGCATCTGCGCGAGGATCAGTCGACGACGCCGGGCGTGACGGTGGTTCGCGGTCGGTTCGACGGGACCGAAGTGCGGCTGGTCGAGCACGGGTCGATTCACAACGTCGATAGCGGGCGTGGTCTGGCCGAGCCGTCGATGACGTTCTTCCAGGGCCGGTACTACCTGACGATCCGGCACGACGAGCGGGCGTACGTGACGACGAGCCGCGACGGGTTGGCGTACGACGCGCTTCGGGTCTGGACGTTCGACGACGGGTCGGAGCTGGGCAACTACAACACCCAGCAGCACTGGCTGACCCGGGAGGACGAATTGTACCTCGTGTACAACCGCCGCAGCGAGCTTGGCAACGGGGTGTTCCGGCATCGCGCCCCCCTGTTTGCGGCCCAGGTCGATCCGCAGCGACTGTGCGTGATCCGGAAGACCGAACGGATCATCCTTCCGGAGAAAGGCGCGCGGATGGGCAACTTCGGCGTGGTCAACGTCAGCGACGAGGAAACGTGGATCATGACCGGTGAATGGCTGCAGCAGTACGTCTCCGGATACCGACAGGGCATGCCCTACTGGACGGACGGCGGGACGCAGTACAACCGGATTCAGTACATCGGCGACCTGCTGTTGGCGCGGGTGTATTTCGGCTGAGAGGGGGACGGCTGTGGCGGAAGGCGCGACGAGAGAGCCGGGCGTCATTTTGAGCTTCGACGACGCCTTTGTGGCCGACTGGCTGGCGGCGATGCCGCTGTTCGAGCGGTACAAGGCCCATGTGACGTTCTTCATCTCGCACTTCGAGCGGTTGACGCCGGAGCAGATCGACGGGCTGCACCGGATCGAGCGGGCGGGTCACGCGATCGAATGCCACGGGCTGCGGCATGAGCGGGCGGCGACCTACTGCCGCGAGCATTCGCTGGAGCAGTGGTTGGAGTGCGAGGTCCAGCCGGCGGTGGCGTGGATGCGTCAGGAGGGTTTCGAGCCGACGGCTTTCGCCTATCCGTGCAGCGAGAATGATGACCAGACGGATCGGGCCCTGCTGGGGGTTTTCCGGCACATTCGGACCAACCGTGGTCCGGAGGAGGGCCAATCGCTGGCGGCGTTCGATCCGGTCTTTGCGCCGGCGGATCGGATCGCCGATCGCGGCTGCATCATCGCCAAAAGGATCGATCGGACCGGTCCGGAGGAGTTACCGGAGATTGAGGCGGCCCTGGAGCGGGCGGCCGCGCGGCGGGAGTGCGTGGCGTTCAATTCGCACAACATCAGCGACATGCCGCAGCGGAATTACGTTACTCCGTGGGCGGTCGAGGCGATTTTGCACCAATCGAGGGAGTTGGGATTGGCGTTCCACACGGTTCGTGATCTGTAGAAGATGTAGAAGACACGGATTGCAGGGCCGCCGGCGGCCCTCTCGATGCACTACGGGCTGCGCATCGATCGTTCCTCAAGCCCGGCGGGCCATGAGGCGAACTCAAAATAAAGAAAAATTGCTCTTGCCGCCGCTGTGGGCGTCTATGATAATGTTGGTTTTATGGCGAAGTTCGCCTTTCACAAGTAAATAGTCCACTTTCGTGGAGGTTCGTATGGGTCCGCAGTCGCTTTCAGCCCTGCACCAGCTGCAGGGGGTGGAAACACACTTGAGGTCTCTGAAAGATCTGCTCCGCCGCAAGCAGCGACAGGTCCAACAGCACCAGCTCCGGATCAAACAACTGGAGGAACAACTCGCGGCCAAGCGGGATGAGATCAAGCATCGGCAGAGTCGCACCGGCCAGCTCGAGCTGGAGTTCAAGGCCCGCGAGGAGGCGGTCAATAAACTGCGGACCCAGTTGAACGCCGCCAAGAGCAACAAGGAATACTCGGCGATCCTGACCCAGCTCAACACGGACCGGGCGGACAACTCGAAGCTTGAGGAGCGCATCCTCAACGAGCTGACCGCGGTGGACGAAATGAAGAAGGGGCTGGGCGAACTCGAGAAGCAGCTCGGGGAACACGCGGGCCAGCTCGCCCAGCAGGAATCGCACTTCGAAGCGGAGCGCAGCGGCCTGCAGCAGCAGATCGACGAACTGGAGCAGCAGCGGAGCTCGATGGCCGACTCGGTGACGCCCGGAGACCTGGCGGTATTTCAGCGGGTCGCCGATCGTCACGACGGCGAGGCGATGGCCAAGATCACCAAACCCTATCCGAACGCCGACGAGTACATCTGCGACGGCTGTAACATGAGCATTCCGATGGAGACGGTCAACGCCCTGCTGACTCGCGACGAGATTCAGGTGTGCCACGTGTGCGGCCGCATCCTGTTCCTGGAAGACGCGGTTCGGAAGGAAAACTGAGCGACCCGAATCGGGACTCTTGATGACCGCCCCCGAGCAAGCCAACCTTCACATCGACGGCGGCGCCCGAGGCAACCCCGGACCCGCGGGCGCGGCGTATGTGATCACGACGACCGACGGGCAACCGGTCGCCAGCGATTCGCAGTTCATCGGCGAAGCGACCAACAACGTGGCCGAATACACCGCTTTGATCGACGGCCTTGAGGCGGCGGCGAAGCTGGGCGTTCGCCAGTTGCAGATCGTCAGCGACAGCGAGTTGCTCGTGCGGCAGATCATCGGGGAGTACCGGGTCAGAAGCGAGAATATCCTGGACCTCTACCACGCGGCGCAGATGGCGCTGATGAAGTTCGATCGCTGGCAGATCCGGCACGTTCCGCGGTCGCAGAACCGGGAGGCGGACCGGTTGGTGAACGCGGCGATCGACGCCGCCGTCAAGGGTCGGTCGGGCCGGGATGCGGCGGACCGGAAGCTGGATTCCTCGACGGTCAAGGTGTTGGCCCAGGTTGCGCGGGCTCCGGCCAAAGGGGCGTGCGGGGCGGGCCTTCGGAAGGGCCAGCGGTTCGTGTTCGACCAGGTGACGCCGGCTGGGCTGTGCCTGCACGCGGCGCATTCGCTGCTGCCGACGGTGATGGCGATGCAGGCCGATCCGGCGATCGAAAGCGATACACAGGTCACCGTGCGCTGCGGCAATCCCGACTGCGGCGCGGTGTTTCACGTGAGTGTGGTTTCGTAACATACGGTGAGTAGATGAAGAACTTGCTGACCCGCCGAACGTCGATGCCTGGAACTGCCCTGCTGCTGGCCCTGATGGCGCTATGGGGTTGTGGCGGCCAGAACAGGAAGAGCGAACTGCGACTGATTCCTCCGGACCCGCAGAAGCTGCTGGTGACAGCGGTGCGCGACGCGGACCCGGACGTGCGGTATCGATCGCTGGCCGAGTTCAGCGCGACCAAGGCCATCGGCGAGCCGTGGGCGGTCAAGGGGGTCGAGACAATCGTGGCGACCGATCCGAATCCGCTGGTGCGGGCGTTGGGGCTGCACACGCTCGGACGGGTGGCGGACGGGCGGGTTTTGACCCAGGCGATCTATTCGATGAATGACAGCGATCCGCGGGTGCGGGCGGAGGCGGCATGGGCGCTGGCCCAAGTGCCGTACGCGGAGATCGAAAAGGCCCAGATGGTCGCGGAGACTCGCGAGGCGATGGTCCGCGGGCTGCGCGATGAGGCGTTGGACGTCAAGATCCACTCGGCTTCGGGGCTGGGCGCGTTCCAGGATCGCGACGTGGTCTATGCCCTGATCACCGCGCTGCGGGATTCGAATTTTTCGGTCCGCTACCACGCCGAGAAGAGCCTGATCGAACTGACGGGCAAGACGTTTCACTCCAATCCGGTCGCGTGGCTGGAGTGGTTCGACGCGGCGTCCGAGCCGTTCGCCAACGCGGGCCAGACCCCGCCCGAGTTGGTCAAGCCGAAGCAGAACGTGCTGGAGAAAAGCCGCGATCGGATCCAGCAGTGGTATCTGAACTGGCAGGGACCGGCGAAAGAGCAGTGAGAAGTCCGAAGCCAGGATGGAAAATGCGCGCGGCCGGACGGTGAGGCAACCGTCCGGGGGTTCGAATTAAGGCAAGCGATCAGCCCCTTCCAGAGGGGCCGTTGAGGTCCGGTCTTCGGAGCTTCTTCGCCGGCGGAAATACTGTTCTGACGTGGTTGCGCCAGCGGCTTAGCACATGGCGGCGTAGCAGGCCAGCGTCAGAATCGCCAGACGATACTTCCGCGAGAAGAAGTTCTGCAACTCGACTTTCAGAAACGTTACGTTCAGCATCTTTTCTCTTCCAGCATGGCCGCCTCGGAGGCGGCGTCCTGCGTGGGCATCCATCCGTGCCGCAAGGACTTAATGCAAACCCCATGCCGAAAAAGAGCCGATGGGACGTCCCTGTAACCACCGCTCTCGACGGTGGTTATGTATAGCGTCAGAAAGGGGCGGAATCAACGAAATTCTGACGTTTCGGGGGGGAAACATGCGGTGCATTTTGGTAACACGGAAACGCAACATTCGCAACCGGACGATGCTGGCGGTCTCTTCAGGACGGCACGGATCACGCGGATCACGCGGATCACGCGGAGGGCAGAAGACGCAAACTGAGAATACGAAGCAGCAAGACGCAGACGTGGCGCCGGCCCAGCGGAGCTTCTTTTCTTAAGTTCTGTCTTTTCCGCGTGTTCCGCGAGCTCCGTGCCGGTCTTATTCTGTAGGGAAGAGTTTATAGAATGGTCAGGAACTGATCGAGGACCATCAGGGCCCAGAGTCGGTGGCCGTGGTCGTGGCGGCAGGCCAGGTGTTCCTGCATTAATCGCGTCAACGATTCGAAGCGGAATATGCCGGAGCGAATGAGACGGGAATCCGGGCTGAGGCGGTGTTCCATCTGGGAGCGCAGCGGTCCGTGGAGCCAATCGCCGACGGGAACGCCGAAGCCGCGTTTGGGACCGGCGAGGACTTCCGGAGGCAGATCGGCGGCGAAGGTGTCGCGGAGGATGCGTTTGCCGGCTTTGAGGCGGGTCCGCCAGGCCAGCGGGAGCGAGAGGGCAAATTCGACCAGTTCCCGGTCCAAAAGGGGCGATCGGGCCTCCAGACCGGCGGCCATCGAGGTGCGGTCGATCTTGACCAGCAGATCGTGGGGCAGATAGACCTGGTAGTCGGCCAGGTTGGCCCGGCGGACGGCGGACGGGACGTCGGTCCGGGCATCGACGGCTTGGGCGATCCAGTCGGGCCGGTCGGTCAGCGGATAGGTAAAGTCCGAGCCCAGCAGGTCGATCAGGGTCCGGTCGTCGAAGAGGCGGAGGAACGAGGCGTACTGCTCGGCTGGGCTGATCGGCAGGGCGCGGATCAGCCGCCAGAGCCGCGTACGGCTGGAGCGGAGTTCCGGTCCGGCTGAGGCCATAAGCCTGGCCAACGGGGCGGCTGACGGCCCCAGTCCCAGGCGATGGATGCTGGAAGCGATGGCCAGGGCGCGATAGCGGTCGTAGCCGGCGAAGGCTTCGTCACCACCGTCGCCGGTGAGCACGACCTTGACCTGCTCGGCGGCGAACCGGCAGATCAGACGGGTGGGCACGGCTGAACTGTCGGCGAAGGGTTCGTCGAAGGTTTCCACCACCTGCTCCAGCAGGCCGTCGAGGTCCGGTTTCAGAACGATTTCGTGGTGATCGGTCTTGTACCGTTGGGCGGTCAGACGGGCCAGGCGGCGTTCGTCGTAACGGTCGTGGTCGAAGCCGACGGTGAACGTGCGGACCGGGTCGGAGGAGGCCTGGGCGGCAAGGGCGGTCACGACGGCTGAGTCCACGCCGCCGGAGAGCAGAACTCCGACCGGCACGTCGGCCACCAGGCGCTTGGCCACGGCGCCGGAGAGGACGGACCGCACCCGATGGCGGGCCTGATCGTAGGTCCCGCTGAAGGCGGCAACGGCCGACCGGTAGTACCGCACCGGGACCAGTGCTGGAATACTGGACCGTCGAGCGCGGATAAGGGAAATCCGCAGGCAGTGCCCGGGCTCAAGCTTGCGGACATTGCTGAAGATCGTGGCCGGTGCGGGAATCCATCCGAACCGCAGGTAGTCGATGAGGGCGGGTCGGGAAAACTCGCCGTCAACACCCCCCTTCCGGATCGCCTTGGGTTCCGAGCCAAAGTACAGGCAGCCTTCGTGTTCGGCGTAGTACAGGGGCTTTTTGCCGAACCGGTCGACGGCGAGGAGAAGTTGGCTTCGCTGCGAGTCCAGCAGAGCCAGGGCGAAAAAGCCGTCGAGGCGGCTTAGGAACTCCAAGCCGAACTGCTCGTAGAGGTGGACAATGGGCTCGATGTCGCCGGCGGTCCGGAAGGCGTGGTTCGCGGAAAGCTGCTGGCGGAGGGCCTTGAAGTTGTAAATCTCGCCGTTGCAGACGACGCGGATGGTCTGGTCCTCGTTGGCGATGGGCTGATTGCCGGTCTGCAGATCAATAATCGAGAGCCGACGGAAGGCCAGACCTTCGCGCCGGTCGTTGGTGAGGTAGAGGCCCTGGTTGTCGGGTCCGCGATGGAGCAATGCGCCGGCCATGGCGGCGAGGCGGTCGGGGTCGACCCGGCCATCGTCGGTCAGCGACACAATCCCGGCTATTCCGCACATATCAGCCCCATTTACGGCAATCGTCAAATAGGCTTTTCTGGAGCCCGGTCGGCCTGTACAATATCTCCGAACATGATAGCCAAGGCAAGATGAATAGTATCCCTTTGAGTGCGAGCAGGTTATGAGAAAAGAAGCACGGTCCGCCTCGCCCGCGAAGGTTGCGATCATCATCGCGGCGGTGGTGATCGGACTGATCGGGCTGGTGTACTTGTTGGGCGAGGACAGCGAACCGCAGCAACCGACGACGCAGCCACGACTGGCGGTGATCCCGGAGGTCTGGCAGAAGCAGATCGGGGACCGGGTGACCGAGGTGCGTTTCCCGATGTCGGCGCGGTCGGAGAATCCGGATGTCAACCGGTTTATCGCCGAGTTCATCGACCTGGTCCTGGCCGATCCGCGGGTGGAGAAAAACTACAAGCTGTACCGGCAGGCGGTGACACAGCGGCGCCGGCCGTTCGATGAAACGCCGTTCGAGCGGGCCCAGTACAAGGCGAAGCTGATCGAGATCGAAAGCATCGTAAAGCTGGAGAGCCCGGCCCAGATGAAGGTGGATGAGCTGCGCGACGCGGTCGAGGGTTCGGTGTACCGGGTGTTGACGCACATCGACCTTCGCGACGGTACGGAACGGGACATCGAGACGTACGTGTTCGAGGAAGACGGCCGGTGGGTCAGCAGCCACTAGAGCCGCGGCCGCCGAGTGAGCATCAGGAGAAGGAACGGGATCATGGCCAAGACGTACGGATTCGGGATCATCGGCGCCGGCATGATTGGCGAGTTTCACGCCAAGGCGATCGCAGGGCTGGAGCGGGGCAAGCTGGTGGCGGTCTATGACCTTAAGGCCGAGCGGGCGGAGCAATTCGGCAAGAAGACCGGCTGCCGGCACTACGGCGACCTCGATAAGTTTCTCTCGGACAAGGAGCTGGATATCGTCACGATCGGCACGCCGTCGGGTGTGCATATGGAGCCGGCGGTATCGGCGGCGGAGCACGGCAAGCACGTGATCTGCGAGAAACCGCTTGACGTGACGCTGGAGCGGATCGACCGGATGATCGAGGCCCACGCCAAGGCGGGCACTCAACTGGGCGGGGTCTTCAACAGCCGGTTTGAGCCGGTCAACCAGGCGCTCAAACAGCTCGTGCAACAGGGACGGCTGGGGCAGATCACCTACGCGGGTGGATACGTTCCGTGGTGGCGGAGCCAGCAGTACTTCGACGAGGGCGGCTGGAAAGGCACCAGGAAGTTCGACGGCGGCGGGGCGTTGATGAACCAAGGGGCTCACACGGTGGACCTGCTGCAGTGGCTGGTGGGCCAGAAGGTCCGACAGGTTACGGCGTTCGCGGCGACGCTGGCCCATAAGATCGAGGTTGAAGACGTGGTCTCCGCGGCTTTGGAGTTCGAGAACGGGGCGATCGGCACGCTGTTCGCCAGCACGGCGATGTTCCCGGGGCTGCCGTCGCGGGTGGAGCTTGGCGGCACAGGCGGGACGGTGGTCAGCGAATCGACGACGCTCAAGACGCTGAAGCTCGCTGAGGAGAAGCCGGAGGATGAGGAACTGCGCAAGCGGTTCGGCGGCGAGGCGGCGGCTTCGGGTTCGACGGACCCGAAGGCCATCTCGGCGGTGAACCATCAGCGGAATTTCCAGGCGTTTATGGATGCCCTGGACGCCAGGCGGGTGCCCGAGGTGGACGGCCAGGAGGCCCGCAAGGCGGTCCAGATCATCCTGGCGGTCTATGAGTCGGCCCGGCTGGGACGGCCGGTGAAGCTCTGAGCGCACTTGGAGGCACGGCGGGCAAGGGGAAACCGACCGCCCGGCAGAGACACGGATGTTGGTGAGGTGGCGAGGCGATGAATACGGCCGCCGGTGAACAATGGAGTGTTGGACAACTGCTGAAGTGGACCAGTAACTACTTCAGCGAAAAGGGCCTTTCCGACCCCCTGCTTTCGGCGCAACTGCTGCTGGCCCGGGTGCTTGGGTGCTCGAAGGTTGATCTGTACCTTCGGTTCGAGCAGTCGGTTTCGCCCGAGGCGCGGACGGCGTACCGGGAGCTGGTCAAGCGGGCGGCGTCGGGCGAGCCGATCGCCTACCTGATCGGGACCAAGGAGTTCTATTCGCTGGAGTTCGAGGTGAACCGTGCGGTACTGATTCCGCGTCCGGAGACGGAGATTCTGGTCCAGTGGGTGGTGCGCAAGGTTCGATCGGATGAGGCGTTGGGGTCGCGGGACGAGCTGGCGATCCTGGAACTGGGAACGGGCAGCGGATGCATCTCGGTGAGCCTGGCCAGGAATCTGCCGAAGCCCGGGCAGTTTGTGGCCACGGACGTCTCGGCTGAGGCGCTGGCGGTGGCGAAGCGAAACGCGGAACGGCATGGGGTGGCGGATCGTATCCAATTCGTGGAGTCGAATCTGTACGAACGGATCGAGCCGACCGGACAATTCGACCTGGTGGTGGGCAACCTGCCCTACGTCACTGAAGCGGATTACGAACGTTTGCCGAGACATATAAAGGACTTTGAACCGGTCGGCGCCCTGGTGGCCGGCCCGGAAGGACTGGACGCCATCGAGCCCGCCATCGCTGAGGGATGGAAGTATCTTCGGGAACGAGGCTTTCTCGTCCTGGAGATCGGATACAATCAGAGTGAGAAGGTCCGCGAGATCTTTGGGCGGCATCCCTACGACGAAGTGATTTTCGAGAAGGACCACGCGGAGATCCGGCGGGTGGCGATAGGTTTCACTCAAGGAAAGTGAGTATGGATTATTTCAGGATTCAAGGCGGAAAGCGGCTTAAGGGCAGAGTAAGGATCAGCGGGTCGAAGAATGCGGCGTTGCCGATCATGGCGGCGGCATTGATGTGCGATGGACCGGTGATGCTGCACAACGTGCCGCGGCTTTCGGACATCGACCACATGGGGCTGATTCTGAGCAAGCTGGGGGTGAAGGTCGATTGGATCGGCGATGGGACGTTGCGTCTGGAGGTGGTGGACGAGGCGAACAACCACGCCGAGTACGACCTGGTTCGCAAGATGCGGGCGAGCATCTGCGTGATGGGCCCCCTGCTGGCGAAGCGCGGCCAGGCCCAGGTGGCGATGCCGGGCGGCTGCGCGATCGGGACGCGGCCGGTGGACCTGCACGTCAAAGGGGTCGAGGCCCTTGGGGCGGAGGTGGAACTGATTGAGGGCGGCGATATCGTCTGCCGGGCCCGGCGGCTGCAGGGAGCGGAGATCTTCCTGGGCGGGCACTTCGGATCGAGCGTGACCGCGACGGCGAATATCCTGATGGCGTCGGTGCTGGCCCATGGCCGGACGGTGATCGAGTCGGCGGCGTGCGAGCCGGAGGTGGAGGATCTGGCCAACTTCCTGAACGCCATGGGCGCTCAGATCACCGGGCAGGGTTCGCCGCGTATCACGGTTGAGGGCGTCGAGAGCCTCAGCGGCGGCGAGTACGACGTGATTCCGGACCGGATCGAGGCTGGGACGTTCATGGTGGCGGCGGCGGTGACCAACGGCGAAGTGACGCTGGAGAACTGCCGGACCGAGCATCTGATGGCGGCGACCAAGACGCTGGAAGACGTGGGCGTGACGGTGGAGCGGGACAACGGGAACGTGGTGGTGGCTTCGTCGCGGCACCTGATGCCGGCGGAGATCACGACCCAGCCGTATCCCGGATTCCCGACGGACCTTCAGGCGCAGTTCATGGTGCTGCTGTGCCTGGCGGACGGCAACAGCGTGATCACGGAAAAGATTTTCCCCGACCGGTTTCTGCACGTGGCGGAGTTGAACCGGATGGGCGCGCGGCTGCGGAAGGAAGGGCCGACGGTGATCGTGGAAGGAGTCAAGAAGCTGATCGGCGCGCCGGTGATGGCGTCGGACCTTCGGGCGAGCGCGGCGCTGGTGCTGGCGGGGCTGTTGGCCAAGGGGTCCACGGAGATCAACCGGGTGTACCACATCGACCGGGGATACGAGCGGATCGAGGAGAAGTTCCGGGCGTTGGGGGCGGATATCGTTCGGCTGGACAAGTAGGATCGAGGCGGAGGCCGGTGCGGTTTGAGCGAGGACTGCGACTACATCCTGGAGATCGGCGGGAAGGTGGTCGCCGGGCGCAAGGACTGCGACGAGTCATCTTTCCTGAAGCGGCCGTACATCAGCGTGTACTTCGAGTGCTGCTCGGTTTATAATCGCATCTACCGCAACCGCGAGGGCACGGCGTACGTCGGGTGGTGTCCGCGGTGCTCGCGGAAAGTGAGCGTGCGGGTGGGGCCGAACGGGGTGAACTGCCGGTTTTTCAGAGCCACGTAACTCGGCGTCGGACGCGGAAGCGTCGGCCGCCGCGACCCTATAGCAACAGGAGGCGAGTCGGAAGGAATGGCGGTCGAGACCTGGGAGAATTTCGTGACGAAGGGCGGAATCTGCTCCGCCTGTCACCGGGAACTGGTGGAACGGGAAAGCTACTACGCGACGCTGCACGAGAAGCAGGAGGGTTTCGAGCGGCGGGATTTCTGCGAGGGGTGCTGGAGCGATTCGTACCGGGACGCGGCGTTCAGTTTCTGGAAGGCGAAGATTCCGGTCAAGGAGCAGAAGCGCAAGCTGTTCGTGAACAACGAGGTGCTGCTGCAGATATTCAAGCGTCTGGCGGGCAGCGAGGACGCGACGAAACAGGCGTTCACGTTCGTGCTGGCGCTGATCGTCATGCGCAAGCGTCTGCTGCGGTACATATCGACGGAGACGACGGACGGGAAGGAGGTGTGGGTGGTGAAGCTGACCGGCGAGGACGCCGAGCTTCGGATCGTCAACCCGCACCTGACCGAGGAGCAGTTGGAGCAGATTCGGGAGCAGTTGGCCGAGGTGTTGGCGGGCGACTGAGCTGTCATACGGGGTTGGAGGTGCGCGATGGTGGTTCGGCGGGCTCTGACGACGGCGGGCGTGTTGGGCGCGTTGTGGATGGCCGGTTGCGCGCCGCAGCGGCCTTTCGAGCCGCTTTCAACGGCGGAGGCGGTAACCCGGGCCGAGCGCGAGCTTCAGCCGCTGCGCTCGTTCCGGTCCAAAGGGGGCAATCTGGGCGTACTGCTGACCGACGAGAAGGGCTCGCACCGGTTTCCCCTCGGCGGCCTGAACGTGCTGTTTGACGGGCCCAAGTCGCTGTACCTCTCGGCCAGCGTGCCGGGCACGCCGGCGGCGCTGCTGATCGGATCGAACGAGGAGCAGTACTGGCTGGGCATCAAGCCGCAGGTGAGCACGTTGTGGTGGGGTCGGTGGAAATACGTGGACCAGCCGTGCAACGAGTGGCGGCTGGCGGCGCCGAACCGGCTGGTCGAGGCGCTGGGCCAGGTGAACATCCGGGACCTGTCGGGCCAGTATCTGGGACCGGTGGTCCAGAACCGCAAGCCGTTTCACGTGCTGATGTACCTGGCGGTCGATGACGAAGGTTTCTGGTACATCGCGCGGGAGATTTATCTGGATCCGAACGACCGGCTGAGCGTGGCTAAGATCATGTACCTGGACCCGCAGGGCCAGGCGGACATGGAGATGCGGTTCGCGGACTACCGGTTCGTCGAGGACGGGGAGCATCAGGGGTACGTTCCGGAGCGGATCGAGCTCTATTGGCCGAAGGATAAGAGCCACATGAAGCTGAAGCTCGGCCCGATCGAAGCCCGAGAGGAGTTTCATCCCCGCGCGTTCCAGATGCCGGACAAGACGCTCTACGAACGGGCGGAGCAAGTGGACATCGAGTGCGGCAACGAGTGAGACGGGGTGGAAAGGGGAGCATAGTGTCCCAGGTTCTTCCGTACAGCGGCGTGACGCATGCGCATCATCGGCCGGTGGAGCATCCGGAGTTGGGGGCGAGGATTGACGGCCGGACGGCGGTGCGGTATCTGCGGTTTTTGCGGCGGGTGCGGGTGGATCGACTGGAGTTGCCGCGGCTGGTGTACGGCCGATGGGCCCCGAATGTGCCGACGCACCCGGCTCACCTGACGGTCTCGCTGCTCAACAAGAACTCATGGCGGTGGGAGACGGTGCGGGAAATCTGGCCCGAGGCCGATCCCCGGATTGCCGGCGAAGGCCTTTCGCAGGCGATGACGGCCGAGGAGATGGACGGTCACTTCGCCAGGCTGCTGGGCGACGGGGGAACAATCGGGATTGAGTTGGACGGGCTGGAGTGCGACCTGCTGCGGGTCGAGTGCGACCGCGAGCACCCGGTCTGGCCGAGCCACGGCGAGTGCAACGGGGGGCCGTACCAAGTGCCGTTCGGCATTCTGAACCCGCTCCGCGCGATCGGCGAGCCATGCGAAAGCGAGCCCGACGCGCCTCCGCACGTGCCGATTTTGACGACGGGCAGGATCGAGCCGAAGGCTCCGGAAGGAATGAACTGGCGGCGCGTCGGTGAGTCGATCGTATACGCGGGACGGCACCTGAGCGTCGCATTTGGCCTGCGGCGTCCGGTGCTGATGCACCTGGGATGGGATGCATCGGGCGAAGGGCGGGCCGAGAAGAACCGCCTCTCGATTCGCCGGCCGCGATTCGGCGATGCGAACCACGGCGTGAGCGGGCCCTTGCTGGTCACGCCGCAGGGCGACTACGGCACCCATCATTGGAGCGGCCACGTCGAGATCGCGGGCAATCGGATCGCCTACCATGCGATCCAGCCGGTCGCGAACGTGACCGTCGATGCGGTGTTCACGGTCGAACCGGAACGGATCGTGTTGGAACTGTCGCAGAGCGCTTCGGCCGCTGTGCCGGTGCTGGAGGCAGAGGCCTGGCGGCTGGCGTGGTCGCTGCGGCGTGGGATGACCGGGGTGGCGGCGGAGCCGACATTGAGGCCCGGGCGCAGCGGCGAGGTCCATCCGCCTGCGATGTTCGCGGGCGATGGAATCGGGTGTCTCGGGTGCCGACTGGTCGGGAGCGAGGGTGGCCCGGCGTGGATGCAGGTCGAGAGCTACCGGCCGAGTTACGAGGTGGCAGCCGGATTCGTCCTGGGCGAGCGCCCGGAAAATGATCGGTGCCAAGTGGTTCCGGCGGGGCGTATCGCGGCGACGGTTGAACTGTCGGTAGACAACCTGCAGCCCGTGCGGGAGAAGGACGGGCCAGCGGCGGGCGTGGGCGTGCGGCGGCACTGGGCCTCGTCGTTTTCGTGCTATCGGCCGGAGTGGGGCGGATTCTCCAACCACGCCGCATCGGTGAACTGCCACGTGAACCAGCACACTCCGATTGACGTGGCCGCGTTCACGCAACGGCCGCGGAACGGCTTCGACCCGTTGAGTACGGCCCGGTTCACGATTGGACGGGCCCTGATGGACGGCGGCGGATATGGATACTGGCGGAATCTCTACCTGGATTCGGACCCCGTGCTGGTCTGCTCGGCTGGGCGGATCTGGCAGGTTTCGGGCGACGCCACCTGGTTGCGGCAGGTCGAACCGGGTCTGGCGGCGGCGGTGGAGCGGATGCTGGCGACGATCGGGGCGGAAGGTTTGGTGGTCTGCCGCGACCTTTCGGGCAATTCAGGCTCGCACCGCTGGAGTTCCAACGCCTGGGACGTGGTGGGATTCGGCCACCTCGACGCGTACGTCAACGCTTGGACCTACCGCGGCCTGCGCAATGGAACCGCCCTGCTGCGGGAACTCGACCGCGGCGATCTGGCGAATCTCGCCCGCGATGCGGCGGCACGGTTGCGGGACAATTACGCACGGTGGCTGGTGAACCCGGAGACCGGGTGGGTGATCGGCTGGCGCAGCCGGGACGGCGAGATTCACGACTACGGCTATCTGTGGATCAACGGTCCGGCCTGCGCGTTCGGCCTGCTGACGCCGGAGTCGGCGAAACGGGCGTTGGGAAATCTCGAGTCGCTGCGGGACCGGCTGGGGTTGCAGTCGGCACGGTTGGGACTGCCGTTTAACCTGCTTCCTTTGCGGTCGGGCGACCACATGCTGCCGGTCATGCCGGGCTATCAGCCGACCGAGCCGACGTTCGAGACGTACACCGACGGGTCAATGTCGCCCAGCGCTGTCGCCTTCTATCTGCGTGCTCTTTCCATCCACGGGTTCAAGGACCGGGCGCGGGCGATGGCGGCGGACCTGGACGGGGGTTTCGCCGACGACCTCTTCAGCGGCGGAGCAGGCGGCGGGCTCGCCGAAGGGAACGAGTTTCTGTCGTGGGAGGGTCTGGCCACCGGCTACGAGGGGACGTTCGGTCCGACCATGGGCACATTGTACGCGGTGGCGATCGAGCAGAGCTTGTTTTCGCCGCCGGAGCCGGAGTGGTGGCCGGAGGGCGGGTGAGCGACGCCGGGCAGCCGTAAGCTCAGGAGCGCATGGATCGCTATCGGAAGTGAGGTTTCGCCTCTATGGGCCTGTGGCGGGCGGCTCTTGAGCGGGAGAGGCCGGCTCTTGTTCCGCGTTCTCTTTTTTGCCGGCGGGCTGGGCGATTTCGGGTTTGGGCGGGATAACCAAAGCATCCTTGCCGATCTGTTGAGCGGGCAGGATCCGTGACGAGCCGCTGAGCTTGTTGACCAGGACCACTTCGCTGACTCCATCGATCTTTCGGATCATGATGCGGACGGGGCCCTTGATTTCTTCGCGGACGGCGATGATGCGATTGCCCAGGATCAGGTGCGTGTTGGGGAAGATCCGGGCGGAGACGGCGATTTCGGCGGCCTGAAGGTCGGGCAGTCCGCCCAACAGCGTCTCCTTTTCGTCCTGAAGCTTCTGGATGGCGGCGTCCAGGTCGTCGGCCCGGTACATCAGCTCAGTGGCCTTTTCCCGCTGCTCAGCCGAGAGGCGTTTGAGATTCTGCATGAGCGGCTCGACGTTCTTGCGGATCTTCTCGACGACCTCGCGGGTCTTGTCGATGCGGTCGTTGAGGTCGAAGACTTTGGCATGGGCCTGCGGGTCGAAGCCCGCGCCGACCACCGTCTTGACTCCGGCGGGCGAACCGATGGCCTTGGCGTGGACCGAACCGAAGGCGGCGTGCCAGCCGCCGATGATCGTTCCGTGGCCGGCCTTGAGAGACCCGCGGGCCAGGATGACGTTGTCGATAACCTCCTTGGCGACCTCCACCTCGCCGCCGCAGACCACATAGACGGAGTCGAGGAACTTGACGGAGATATCTCCGCCGGCTTCGATGACGCCCTTGCCCCGTCCCTTGACGCCGCCGAAGATGGTCACGTCGCCCTCGGCGAATATGTAGGCGGACTCGACCATCCCGCGGACAGTGACGTTCTGCTTGGACCGGACGATGAACAGATCCTTGACCAGCCCGTGAACCAGGACGTCGCTGGCCGAGTCGATGTTGCCCGTCTCGAAGTCCACGTTCTTGACGTCGAGGACGGTGCGTACGGACAGCTTGCCGCGGGAAAGGACGACCTGTCCGGCGGCGGCGGCCCGGACGGTCCTGCCGTCGTTGTCGAGCGTGACGTACTCGCCGAGGCGGATCTGAATGGGCGGACGCCGCGGCGGCAGCGTCTTGCCGTAGACGTCGACGCCCGGCTTGCCGGGCCGGCCTGGAACGATAGCGCCGATGCGGGCACCGTTCTCGACCGCGACAATCTTGTGACGCTCATAGAAGTTGACGATGACTTCATCGTCAACCGGCGCATCGGTTTGAGCCAGGGCGTCGTCCCACTCGAGTCTGCCATCGATCGGATCGGTCGCGGGCGTGCCGCGGGCGACGAGGACAGGCTCGGAAGGGATATCGCCCTGTCTCACTTGAACGATCAGTTCGCGAACCTGCTTGCGGACGTCCTCGGCCACGGCAACGCCGGCCTGTTGGAGTGCGTCGAAGACGCCGAGTTCGGTCACGCCGTCGTAATGCCCATCGGCGCGCAGGAAGAGGGTCGCCTCCAAACGGTCTCGCGACACGTCCACGCGGATCGCTGAATTCTCCACTTTGCCAGCCGTCATCGAACCTCCCCGCTTCGCTGCAAACGGCGGCGTCAAGTGCTCGTCAGGATGTGATGGTTCGCTCCGCCGAAAGCCGCGGCGCTCAGGACACGCCGGCCAGTTTGGCCAGCGTCTGCTTGATTTTTTCTCCAAGGGTATCGGCAGTGAAGGGTTTGACCACGTAGTTGTTGACACCCGCCTTGATCGCCTCGACCACCCGGGCTTTTTCGGCCTCGGTGGTGACCATGATGATGGGCACCTGGACACCCTTTTCTCGCACGGTCTTGACCAGGGTCAGCCCATCCATGTTGGGCATGTTCCAGTCCACCAGCATCAGTTCGGGCATGTTGCCCTCCATGACGGACAGGGCCTCGATACCGTCTCCCGCCTCCAGGATCTCGGTATACCCCAGTTGGCCGAGGACGTTCTTCTCGATGTTCCTGATCGTCCTTGAATCGTCAACCAGCATGACTTTCATAACGCGTGCTCCATTAACCCACCGCCACGGCTGCTTCCTGCTCCTGATTCTGGGCGTTGCCCGAGGCCTTCATGCCGACCTCGACTACGAAGGACCCGCCCGGACACGTACATGGAATGACCAACCTTGGTGTGACTTTCGTATTTCGAATCAGATGGTTGCTGCCGATCACGACGGACGGGGTCGAGATGAAGACCCGCAGGCCGTCGAAATCCTTCTTGGCATTGCCGGATATCATGTTGGCCAACTCGCCGATGGCGTCGGCGAAGTCGTCGTCGGACTCGCTGAGGTCCATCCCGGCAAAGGCGCTGGCGATGCGGGTGGCGGCGAGGCGCGGAAAGCTGACGATCACCGCACCGACCACGTCGCCGGAAAGGCCGATGATTCCCGAGACGTCGTGAGAAGCCCCCTCTTCGGTCTTGACATGAGGCTTTCCGAATTGCACATCCATCTGGAGCATCGTCTTGAACACGTTCTTGACGGCGGTCATGAAAGGATTGATGTACTTAACGTCCATTGCTGAAATCTCCCGGCTTCTGCCTGTGCTGTAGGGCTAAGTCTCCCACTTCTGTCCGACCGTTAGCATAGATCGGCAAACCGCGTTGGGACTTTACAAGCAAGCGATGCGAGTCCGGCGGCCAGTACTGGAAAGCCGGAGAACGGGAAATATCGGACGTGGGACAGGTTGAGAGCATCGCCGACCGGAGTGTGGACGGAGGAACGGGGCGATAACTCAAGCAAAGACCCGGGCCATACGATACTCGAAGCGCCGGCACGTGTGTTTTGCGGTTCGTCTTGACCGGGTGCCTATGGAAAAGGTTGTGGACATAGCCGATCTGGCGGTGAGCAACGATTCGTCCTGCACGCTGGTGACCTATTCGCTGGGCAGTTGCATCGGCCTGGCGATCTGGGATCCGGTGGTCCGGGTGGGCGGGTTGCTGCACTTCATGCTGCCGGAGTCGTCGATCGCCCCGGAAAAGGCGGCGGCCAAGCCCTGCATGTTCGCGGACACCGGGATTCCGCTGCTGTTCAAGAACTGCTACAAACTGGGGGCGGAGAAGCGGCGGATGGTGGTCAAAGTGGCCGGCGGATCGCAGTTGATGGACGCCGAGGGGGTCTTCAACATCGGCAAGCGCAACCTTCTGGCGTTGCGCAAGCTTCTGTGGCGCAACAACGTGATGATCGACGCGGAGGACATCGGCGGCAACGAGGGACGCACGGTCCGGCTGGAGGTGGCGACGGGTCGGTTTCGGGTGAAGGCCAAGACCCGGGAGTATGAGATATGATGGTCGAACTCGACAGCATAGCGGATCGCGTGGAGCGTCTTCCCGCCCTTCCGTCCACCTCGGTGCGGATCATGGAAGTGGCGATGGACCCGAAGGCGACGATCAACGACATTCTGGACGTGGTCAAGTACGACCAGAACCTGACCGGGCAGATTCTGCGGCTGTGCAATTCGGCCTATTACGGGCTGGTCCGGCAGATTTCGAGCCTCAAGGAAGCGCTGGCGTACCTGGGTTCGACCCCCCTGCTGCAGTTGATCATGGGCGTCCACTTCAATTCAATTCTGCAGTCGGCCCAGCCGGGCTACGGCCTGCTGGCGGGCATGCTGTGGCGGCACTCGGCGGCGACGGGCCTGGCCTCGGAGAAGATCGGCCGGCTCTTTGATCATGAGAAGCCCGAGGTCCTGTTTACGGCGGGGCTGTTGCATGATATCGGCAAAGTGATCCTGGGCAATTTCCTGTCGGACCGCTACCAGGAGGTAATGGATCGGCTGAACCAGGAGTCGCTTCGGTTTCACGAGGCGGAAAAGGCGGTGCTGGGCTTCACGCATGCCGAGGTGGGTGAACTCATCAGCCGGCGATGGCGGCTTCCGGAGCCGATCGTGATGACGACCCGCTACCATCACGAGCCACGATCCGAGGGAGAGGCGGACGCGGAGACAAGGACGGTGGTCCAGGTGGTCCATCTGGCGGACTCCCTGGCGATGACGTTGGGCATGGGCGTGGGCAACGACGGATTGCTCTATTCGATCGATCCCGAGATTGCCCGCGAGTACAAGGTCGATCACAAGACCCTCGAGCGCGTGGGGATGGATGTCGTCAGCGAGGTTCAGAAACTGGAAGTCATCTATGTCGGATCAAGAGGGCAGCAGTGATGAAACTAGACGTGTTGATTGTCGACGACAGCGCCACGATCCGGGCCCTGATCACCAAAGCGCTGCGCCTGTCCGTACCGGATTTGGGGGATGTTCACGAGGCCTCGGACGGGATCGCCACGTTGGCCATGCTGGCCGACCATACGGTGGACCTGGTCCTGATGGACATCAACATGCCCCGATTGAACGGAATGCAACTGCTCAAGCGGCTGCGGGACAACCCGAAGCTCTCGACCCTGCCGGTGGTGGTGATATCGACGGAGGGCAGCCAGGAGCGGCTGGCCGAGCTCGATGAGTTCGGAATTGCGGGATACCTCCGCAAACCGTTTCGGCCGGAGCAGTTGCGGCAAGTGGTGAACCAGATCATGGAGTTTTCCGATGACGGCAAACCTCAAGAACCTGACGGCGGCGATTTCTGAGATCGTGGAAGAGTTTATCATGATGGCGATCGAGATTCCGGAGCCGCCGCCGGCGGTCGACGTGGAAACGATCGGCTGGCTGGACTTCAGCGGGCCGCGGCAAGGCCGAATCACGGTACGGTGCGGCAATGCCCTGGCCAGCGCCCTGGCGGCCAATCTGCTTGGCGTGAGTCCGGACGATGCCGAGGCCGGCGCGAAGGCCGGTGACGCCCTGGGCGAGGTGCTTAACGTGCTGTGCGGCAACCTGGTAACCCGGGTGTTCGGGTCGCAGCAGACGGTTCACCTGTCGGTGCCGACGGTGCTCCCGGCGTGCAAAGCCCAAGCACATCGGGACCAGCCGGGCGGCCACCCGGAGGCGGTCCTGGAAGAAGCGTGCGTACTGACATTCGATGACCAGCCGGTGGAGTTTCGCCTGTATCTCTGGCCGGAGAACCTTTGAGATCCGATGGCCAAAGGAGCCGAAGCGATGACATCGAACGTGGACAATCTGAGGCAGAGCATTGCGACACTGACGGACCTGGCGCGTGGGGCGGAACCGACGGACCTGCCCCAATTGGCCAAGATGCATGAACACATCCAATCGCTTGGACGGTTGGGAGCCGAGTTGCCCGAGAACGCGCGGGAGCTGTTCCAGACCCTGTGCCGGCAGGTCGCCGACGAGGATGAGCGGATCATCCTCGACGAGTGCGCCGACCCGGTGGCGGCCCTGGAGCGGATACGCCGTGCGGTGGAGCGTCTGGGCGAGCTGGCATTCGACGAGAGCGGCGCCGCCGACGTGGCGCTGCTTGCGGAATTGGTGGAGGGAATGAAGGCGACGGCGGCCGAGGCGCCCGCTCCGGAACCGGCGGCTCCGGCGGCTGAGGCGCCCTCGCCCGGACCGGCGGCTCCGACTGAAGCGCCCAAAGCATTCGAGGACTTCCAGCAGGAACCGCTGCTGATTTCGGAACAGGAGTTTGAGTACATCAACAGCTTCCTGTCGGAGTGCCAGGAGCACATCGAGAACGTCGAGGGCGTGCTGCTGTCGCTGGAGCAGAACCCGGACGACCTGGACAAGGTCAACGAGCTGTTCCGGCCGTTCCATACGATCAAGGGAATGGCCGGTTTCCTGAATCTGCGGGACATCAACGCCCTGACGCACGCGGCGGAAAACCTGCTCGACCTGGCCCGCAAGGGCAAGCTTCAGCTTCGGCCGCAGACCATCGATCTGATCTTTGAGACGCTGGACGTGCTGAAGGTGCAGGTCGAGATGGTGGGGCAGTACGTGGCGGCGCCGAACGGCCAGCCGGTGCCCCAGCCTCCGATCGGCGCCCTGCTGTACCGGATCCACGAGGCGGCGCAGGATCGTCCGATATCGCCCGCCGCCGCTGGTTCATCCGGCGGCGACCGACGGCGCCTGGGCGAGATTCTGAGCGAGGATGAGGGCACCTCGGCCGCCCTGGTCGGCTTTGCCCTGGAACAGCAGCGAGGCCCGATGGCGGGCAAGCAGATCGGACAGATCCTGACCGAAACCGGTGCGGCCACGGCGCGTGAAGTCGGCCAGGCCCTGCGGAAGCAGCGGACCCACCAGGAGACGTCGATCCGGGTGGATACGGTCAAGCTGGACAACCTGGTCAACATGGTGGGCGAACTGGTGATCGCCCAGGCCCAGGTGGCCCAGCACGATTCGCAACGGAACAGCGGCCGGACCAGCGCCCTGGTCGAACAGGTCTCCAAGATCACACGGGACGTCCAGGAGATCGCGATGTCGCTGCGGATGATCCCGATCGCCCAGACGTTCCACAAGATGGCCCGGGTCAGCCGGGACATCGCCCGCAAAGCGAGCAAGGTCATCGACTTCATCATTGAAGGCGAAGAGACAGAACTGGACAAGAACGTCATTCAGGAGATCTCGGACCCGCTGCTCCACATGGTCCGCAACGCGGTGGACCACGGCGTCGAGGCGCCGGACAAGCGGGCGACTCTGGGCAAGCCGCAGAAGGGCATAGTCAAGATCAGCGCCTACCACCAGGGCGGCAATATCGTGATCGAGGTCAGCGACGACGGCCGCGGCCTGGACAAGGACGTGCTGCTCAAGAAGGGTATTGAGAAGGGCCTGGTGGCCCCGGACGCCCAGCTCTCCGAGCAGCAGATTTACCAGTTGGTCATGGCCCCCGGTTTCTCGACGGCTGAGAAGGTCACCGACATTTCCGGCCGCGGAGTCGGGATGGACGTGGTCAAGCGCAACATCGAGGGTCTTCGCGGCAAGGTGGAAATCCAGTCGGTCAAGGGCCAGGGCACCACGTTCATCATCCGCCTGCCGCTGACGTTGGCGGTGATCGACGGCATGGTGGTTCGGGCGGGCAGCCAGAAGTTCATCATCCCGACGCTGACGATCCAGCAGGCCCTGGTGCCGACGCGCGAGCAGATCACCACCGTGCAGGGACGCGGGCGGATGCTGAATTTGCGCGACAAGCTCTATCCGCTGATCGCGCTGGGCCAGGCGTTCAACATCCCGGAAGCGGTCGCCGAACCGACCGAAGGGATGGTGGTGATCCTGCAGGCCGACAGCCAGACCTACGGGATCGTGCTCGACGATCTGCTGGGCCAGCAGCAGGTGGTGATCAAGACCCTGGGCAACCATTTCCGCGAGATCAAGGGCATCAGCGGCGGGGCGATCCTGGGCGACGGAAGCATCGGGCTGATCATCGAGCCGGGCGGCCTGATGGAACTGCACCAGGCCGCGTGAGGCAGGCGGCGGCACGCGTCGGACAGCACGCCCGAAGCCGGGACGACCGGACCGCCACCGGTCCGCGAAATGCTTGCCTTCGACATCTCCCGCCGGTATTATTGCTGATCTTTAGCGCGGCACACACGATCTGTGGTATAGGAGATGTTCATTGCAGGCGTTATCGGAACTCAAGTACGACGCGAACGGTCTGATCCCGGCGATTATCCAGGACGTGGAGACGCAGGAAGTGCTCATGATGGCCTACATGAATGAGCAGTCTCTGCGGGCCACCATCGAGACGGGCAAGACCCACTTCTGGTCGCGGTCCCGCCAGAAGTACTGGATGAAGGGCGAGAGTTCGGGACACCTCCAGCACGTCCGCGGCATTTACGTCGACTGCGACCGGGACACTCTGCTGATCACGGTCACACAGGAAGGCGGAGCCTGTCACGAGGGGTTCCGCAGTTGCTTCGCCCGCAAGCTCGACGGCGATCAGTGGACGGTGACGGGCAAGAAGGTGTTCGATCCGGACCAGGTGTACCGGGGTTCCTGATTCGACCCCGGATGGGGCGAGGTCGGCGAGAGTGATGGCTCAGAACCGTCGAGATTCGCAGCGACCGCTGCTTCCCCGTGCCGCCCGGCGTCGCCGGGCCGACCTGTGGCTGGACGCCGCGGTGGTGGCGGTGACTCTGCTGGCTCTGGCGTCGCTGGTGGCCGAGTACGGCTTTACCCGCTATCACTACGCCACGGGCGTCTCGTTTCCGATCAGTCCGACAATCCTGGAATGGGCGCGGGCCGGTCAGCTGGTGGGCGCGCTGCTATTCGCCCTGATCGCCTGGGCGCAATTCGTGGCGACGAGCGGCAAGGTCGAGTACATCAAAGACCACCTGGTCGAACTGGCTCTCGGACTGGCGGTCCTGGCGGGGCTTGGCACGCTGCTGATGGATGTCCCACTCAGCGGCGGCCGGGAGCTCCTGCTGGTCAAGGGACTACAGGTCTACCTGCTGCTGCAGTTGATTGCGGTGTTCGTGCGGATCAACGCCCGGTTCGCACGTTCGATCCTGCACCCGTTTCGGATCATCATCACCAGCTTTCTCGTGCTGATCGTGGTGGGAACGCTGCTGCTGAGCCTTCCCGCGGCGAACTACGCCGACCGCCAGCGGTTCGCCCACTGGCCAAACAATCTCGTCGACCACCTGTTTACCGCGACCAGTGCGGTATGCGTGACCGGTCTGGTTGTCCGGGACACGGCGAGCACGTACACGCCGTTCGGGCAGTTGGTGATTGCGACGCTGATCCAACTCGGGGGATTGGGCATCGTCATCTTCGGAAGCATTTTCGCCATGCTGGTCGGTCGTCAGGTGAGCCTGCGCGAGGCAAGCGTCCTGCAGGACCTTTACAGCGAGCAAGCCCTCGGGCAGATCCGGCGAATCGTCGCGTTCATCGTGATCTCGACCCTGCTGATCGAGGCGGTGGGCGCGATCATCCTGTTCGGCATGTGGACTGATCCGGAATTGGGAACCGTGGAGCGCACGTTCAAAAGCGCCTTCCACGCGATCAGCGCGTACTGCAACGCGGGGTTCGCCCTTCAGGAAGACAGCCTGATCTCTTACTACGGCCGCTGGCAGGTGTACCTGGCGGTGATGCCCCTGATATTCCTGGGCGGGCTGGGGTTTCCGGTGATGATGAATCTGGCCCAGGTCGCGCGCGACCGTCTGGCCAGGCGTCTCGCACTCCGCAAGCCCGGGCAGGACCTGGACCATTTCCGGATCGTAAGTCTGAGTCTTCAGACACGCATCGTGTTGACCATGTCCCTGGCCCTGGTCGTAGTCGGGGCCGTGCTGATTTTCGTGCTGGAGACGCCCACGGAGCGCCAGCGCTGGGGCCGGAAGGTCCAGTACGAAGACGTGGCGATGCGGCTCGACGAAGCGGCGCTGCGGCGGCATGCCTGGCCTCAGCGGGCGCTCGAGTCACTTTTCATGTCGGTCTCGGGCCGCACGGCGGGGTTCAACACGGTCGATACCGGGATGGGGCCGATGCGCCCCTCGACGCTGATGGTGCTCGCCGGACTGATGTTTATCGGCGGCTCGCCGGCCTCAACGGCGGGCGGGATCAAGACGGTGACGTTCGCCCTGTTGATCGCGGGAATCGCCGCCACGCTGCGCCACCGCCGCAGCCCGGAGATGTTTCGGCGAACGATCGCCGAGAGTCTGCTGCGACGGGCTCTCGTCCTGACGCTGCTGTTTTTCACCCTCGTCTGGACGTTAAACCTCGTGTTGCTGATCACGCACCCGCAGATCAATCCTCTGGAACTGCTGTTCGAGGCCACCAGCGCCTGCGCGACGACAGGGCTTTCGACGGGAGTCACGCCGCGGCTGAACACGATCGGGCAACTCGCGGTCATCGTCGGCATGTTCGCCGGGCGCCTGGGACCGCTGACCCTGCTGTTCGCATTGACCGGAACACGGAAAATCGTGCGGTACGAGTATCCCCGTGAAGGTCTGGTGATCGGATAGAAAGGTTGTGCGGGCCGGGGGCAGTGGGTATGATGGGAGCGTTCCCGGAGGCGAGGTTGCAGCCGGTCGGCGGCGATCCTGGCGGGCCGGCCGAAAAGGCGTTTTGAGCAGGAACATTTCATGGCGGAGCGAATAGCGGTCATTGGTCTGGGGCGTTTCGGGCGCAAGCTCTCGCAGGCCCTCTCGGCCGCGGGCGCCGAGGTGATCGCCATCGACAAGTCGCGGACGATCATCGAGGGTATCCGCGACCAGGTCACGTTGGCCATCCGCCTGGACGCGACGGAGGAGGAGACCCTTCTGGCCCAGGGGATCGACGAGGTGGACGCGGCGGTGGTGGCGATCGGCACCGACTTCGAGGCCAACGCCCTGGCCACCAGTACGCTCAAGGCGATCGGGGTGCCGAAGGTGATCAGCCGGGCGGGCAGCGAAATCCGGGGCAAGATCCTCAGCCGGATCGGTGCGGACGACATCGTCTTTCCGGAGCACGAGTCGGCGCTGCGCTGGGTGCACCGGCTGCTGCTGCCTTCACTGATGGAGTCGATCGAGTTGGGCGAAGGGCACAGCCTGGCTCAGTTGCCGACACCCCAGGCATTCTGGGGCAAGACTCTGGCCGGGATCGATCTGCGGAAGAACTACCAGGTGACGGTCATTGCGATTCGCCGGCCGATGGCGACAGGCAAGTCGCCCGCAGCGGGAAAACACGAGATCATCACCCCCCTGCCGGACACGGTGATGCAGGAGGGCGACATTTTTTGGATCATGGGGACCAACGAGGCCATCGCCAACCTCCCGCGAGACTGAACTGAAAGGAGCGGCCATGCTGGCCGGGATCTTCTCGGATACGCACGACAACCTGACCCAGATCGCCAGGGCGATCGAGGTCTTCCGCCAGCGGCAGGTGGCGGTGGTGCTGCACGCGGGGGACATCGTCTCGCCGTTCGCGGCCAGGGCGATCGCGGAGATCAAAGTCCCGCTGCACATCATTCTGGGCAACAACGAGGGCGAAATGGACGGGCTGCGCAAGGTGCTTCCGCAGTTGACGCACGGGCCGGTCGAGATCAACCTGCAGAAGTGCCTGGTGGCCATGGCCCACGATTTTCCGCAGATTCCCCAGGAGTGGCGCGAGCGGGTGGACGTGCTGGTGGCGGGCCACACGCACCAGGCGTTCGTGGAGGTCCGCGAGGGTAAGCTGTGGGTCAACCCGGGCGAGACCTGCGGCTGGGTCACCGGCCGATCGACGGTCGCGGTGCTGGACACCGAAACCCGCACAGCGGAGATTATCGAGTTGCCGATGAGCAAAGGAATATGAGCATGAAGCTGCGAGTGATTCTGATCGGAGCGGCGGTCGTGGCGAGTTTCGGGTGCGTGGAGCGGTCGCTGAAGATCACCACTGAACCGCAGGGCGCGCTGGTGTGGCTGAACGACCGCGAGATCGGCCGGACGCCGGTGACGGTGCCGTTCGAGTGGTACGGCGACTACGACGTGATCATCCGCAAGGAAGGGTCCGAGACGCTCAAGACGCATCAGCGGGTCAAGGCCCCGTGGTACGAGTACCCGCCGTTCGACCTGTTCGCCGAGGTCTTCTGGCCGGCGACGATTTACGACACCCATGCCTGGCACTTCGAGCTGGCGCCGGCCGAGGAGGTCTCGGAGGAGGCGCTGCTGGACCGGGCGGTCTCGCTGCGGCGCGAGGCTCGGGGTGAAGCGGCGCCGGTGACCGAACCGCTCGAGGCGCCGGTCGACGAGGCGGTCGAAGAACCGACGCAGGAGTAGCATGATGGCCGAGTTGACGCAGGAACAGGTCCGGCACGTGGCGAAGCTGGCCCGGCTGAACCTCTCGGACGAGCAGGCGCGGCTCTTCGCCCGGCAGCTCGACGGCATTCTGGATTACGTGGAAAAGCTCAACCAGCTCGACACCGCCGACGTCGAGCCGACGGCCCACGCCGCCCCGCTTCGCAACGTGTTTCGCGAGGACGTGGCCCGGCCGGGCATCGGGTCCGAACATGTGCTGGCCAACGCCCCGGACGCCGAACCGCCCTTCTTCCGGGTGCCGAAGGTATTGGATCTGGGCGATTCGGGGGCCTGAGACGCGGACCGACGGAGAGGGAAATGGACCTATCGCAACTGACGGCAAAGCAGATTGTCAGCAGAATCAAGTCGCGAGAGCTTTCCGCGACCGAGGTCATCAAGCATACGTTGGATCGGATCGAGCGGCTCGATGGGCAAGTGGGCGCATTCCTGAGCGTGCATCGCGAACAGGCGGCGGCACGGGCCAGGGCGATCGACGACCGCCTGGCGGCGGGCGATGATCCCGGGCCGCTGGCCGGGCTGCCGGTGGCGGTCAAGGACAATATCTGCACGCGCGGCGCCCGGACGACATGCGCGAGTCACATTCTGGAGCATTACCAGCCGCCCTACGACGCCGGCGTGGTCGAACGGCTTGAAGCGGCCGGCGCGGTGATCGTCGGCAAGACCAACCTCGACGAGTTCGCGATGGGCTCAACCACCGAGAACAGCGGGCTCGGCCAGACCCGCAATCCGTGGGAGTTGGACCATGTACCGGGCGGCAGTTCGGGCGGATCGGCGGCGGCGGTCGCGGCGAGACTGACTTCGGTGAGCCTTGGCTCGGACACCGGCGGGTCGATCCGCCAGCCGGCAGGCTTCTGCGGCGTCTGCGGCCTCAAGCCCACCTACGGCCGCGTCAGCCGCTATGGCCTGGTGGCGTTCGGCAGTTCGTTGGACCAGATCGGTCCGTTCGCCACGGACGTTCACGATATCGCCCTGCTCCTGAGCGCGATCGCCGGGCACGACGAGCGCGACAGCACGTCGGTGCCGCCGACGATGGCGGCGACGCCGGACTTCCTGGCCGGGCTGGACAACGCGGACATCAAAGGCCTCAAAGTCGGCCTGCCCAAGGAATACTACGGCCAAGCGGGACTGGACGCCGAGGTGAGCCATGCGGTCGGCGAGGCAATCGAGCAG
>JAAYCJ010000119.1 GCA_012729815.1 Phycisphaerae bacterium
AAACAGATCGCCCCGATAGACCTTGACCACCCGGCCAATGGCCAGGTTCTGACCGGGGTCGGCTTGGACGTCGACGGACGGTTGTTGCGAAGCGCATCCCGCGACAAGCAAAGCCAGTCCTAGAATGGGCAGACCGCGAACCGCCAACACACCACCCCTCATTGCTTTGCCAACCACTAATCTCCTCCCACTGTGGCATTCTGGAACTGTCGGGCCCACTCCACGTGTGTGCCGTCAATTCATTATACCCTAAGCCGACAGATCATCCATGATCCGCATCAAGGCCCGACGAGGCGTCCATCGGAGCGGGACAGCCGCGGCAGATGGACGACCGACTCATTAGCCATAGTCCAACCCCTGGCAGAAAAGAACCAATCGACGAATGGGGAGAGGCAGGAGACTGATTGCTGTAAAAGGTGGGGCGGGCGGGCCTTGGGGGAGGCAACCCAAGAACCCGCCCGGGGGGATCGTGACGGCCATAGGCCGCCAACATCTGCTCAATTATACGCACGTTACCGTGCAAATGTTCAAGTTGGTAAGTTCAGCGTTGTTTTCCTAATCTATTATATCCCCCTAAAATCCCGACAGCAGATTAACCACGGAACTATTTTGCTGGCCGATCAGCGAAAGGGCTGAGACCTGCGCCTGCATGAGGATGTTCTGCCGGGTGAGCATCGCGGTCTCGTAGGCATAATCGGTATCGCGGATCGACGAGATGGCCGAAGACACGGCCTCCTCGGCGTCTGAGAGCATGTTCTGCATGCTGCCGACGGTGTAGGTCTGGAACGAGCCGACATTGGCCCGAGCCCGTGCGACCTGGAGGGTGGCGGCCTCCGCGATTCGCGCGGCCTCGGCTGGGTTGTCCAGGGCGTTGCGGAGGCCCCCGGAGGTGATCTGCGAGAGGTACCCCAGCGTGCCATTGCCCAGCGTGCCGGCGGACATGCCGCTGATGCCGATGGTGAAGGTGCTGGAGGCGGATGGGCTGATGGCGAACGTGGCCCCGCCGGACCCGATGGTGAATTCCTCAGACCCTCCCGCAGCCGAGGCGAAATCCTCGTCGAGGGTCAGCGTGCCGGAGATCCCGTTGACGTTGAAGGTGACGTTCAAACCGTTGACGCCGGTGTTCTGGCCGTTGATGGTGACTTCGGCGTCCTCGCCGGTGTCGCTGGTGACGCCGCCGGTCAGGCCGAAGCTTCCGGAGACCACGTCGACGGAGACGAACTCGTCTTCGCCGGTGTACTGGCTTTGAAGGTAGAGGACGTTGTTGCTGGCGACGGCGGCGACTCCGGTGCCGGCGGTATTGGCGTTGATCGATGAGGCGATCGAGTCGATGGTGGCGCCGCTGGCGAAGCTGAGGCTGACCGAGCCGAGATTGCCGGTGACCTCGATTTCGACCGCGTTGGTGACGGTGGCGGCGGAATAGGTCATTTGTGCCTTCTCGGCGGCCTGTTCAACTTCAACGTTCAAGGTCGTGTTGGTGACCGCGGTGGGCCGGCCGGTGATATCCACATCGGTGATCTTGGAGCTGTCGACTCCACTGGTGTTGATCTCGTGGACGCCGCTGAAGATGTTCTTGCCGTTGAAGGTGGTGGTTCCCAGGACGCGGTTGATGGAGGCGACGGCCATGTCGATGGCGAGTTGGTTGGCCTGCTTCTCATCCTCGCTCATGCCGGTGTCGTTGGCGATTTCCAGGCTCAGGCTGTGGATTTCCGAGACCATGTCCTGGACCTCGGAGAGGGCGCCGTCGGCGACGTTCATCATGGCGTTGGCCCGCGTCGCGTTATCGGAAGCAGCTTGGATGGCGGTCAGTTCCGAGGCGAGCTGGCTGACGGCGATCAGGCCCGACGGATCGTCCGAGGCCTTATTGATGCGGTACCCGGTGGTCAGGCGGAGCATCGACTGCTGCTGGGCCATGGTCGTGCGGTTCATGGCGTTCAGCACGCTGTAGAAACTGCTATCCAATCCGTATCCGGACATACGATCCCCTCCCTAAGTGCCGCACCCGCAGCCATTTAAGACCCATTCGGCCGGGTTGCCCCCGTTGTTGTCAGAGGAATGCGTGCCTCGTCGATCGGGCCTCGTCTATAGGGAAGATAAGATACGACGACCGGCAAAGTCAAATCGGGCGGGAAAGACGGGCGATGCAGATTTCAGGCGGAGGGAAGCTCGAATCTGCAGACGGGGTCGTAGATCTGGCCGCCCAGGCGGCGGGCGATAAATTCGGACTTCAGGAGGGCGATTTTGAGGGTGGGACAGAGGAATTCGACCTCGCGGTTGGATTCGACGGATCGGCCCATGCCTTCAAGGATCAGAAAGTCGCAGGCGCGGGCCCGGTCGGCGCATTGCTCGGAGACGGTGGTCAGGTCCAGCAGCGGCTCGCCGGTACCGGAGGCCAGGGTGGTCAGGCGCCCGGCCCAGAGCATGGCGTCGAGTTCGTCGTCCACGGCGCGGAGGCGGTTAAGGACGATGTTGAGTTCGTCGATCGTGATGTCGTTGAGGGTGGCCAGGCTGTTGGCGACGAGGGTCACGCGCTCGGCGCAGCGGGCCAGGTGCTTGGCGAACGGCACGGCCCCGAGAACCACGTCGGCGCCGGCGTTGTCGACGAACATCATGACATCAGAGAATCGGCCGTCGATCAGAAAGTCGGTGAGCCGGTCAAGGTGATCGATCAGCCATGGGCGCCGGCGGAGGTTGCGGCGGGTCGCGAAGAAGTCCTGGCCGCTGCTCTGGTAGGCTGCGACGAAGGCCAGCGACCCCATGTCGAAAATGTTTCCGGCAAAGACGTTGCGGACGAGCACCTCGATCAGTTCGCGCAGGTCGGCGTGTCCGGCGAGTTCGCCAACAAGGGCTGGGTAGAGGGCGACGGCGCGGTTGTTCTCAGCGTCCTTGATCGCCTTGTACGGATCGGGGAAGCCGTGCTCGCGGAGCAGGCCGTCGCGGAGGTAGTCGAAGACGATGTTGCAGCGGCCGGCGAAATCCTCGGGATGGGCGGCCAGGCGGTCGACGCCGTCGCAATACTCGCGGGCAAAGCGATCGGCGCGCTCGCGCTGATCGGGCGTGGCGGCCTGCTGGTACAACAGCGGCATGAGCGTATCGAGGTGGTCGCGGAAGTGCTCGAGCCAGTGGGCGCGGGCTTCGGCGTCCGCCTCCAGATCGATCGGGCCGGGCTTGTAGCGGTCGGGCTCTCGGATCAGAGGGAAGACGGCCACGGCTATTCTAGAGCCCGTCGAACCGCTTCGGCCAGGTCGATCTTGCCCTCATAGAACGCCCGGCCGATGATGGCGCCGGCCACCGGCAGATCCTTGAGCCGCTCGACATCCTCGAGGCTGGTCACGCCGCCCGAGGCGATCACTGGCACGTCGGTGGACTTGGCGACCAGTTCGACCTGCTCGAAGTTGGGGCCGGCGAGCATGCCGTCCTTGGCGATGTCGGTATAGACGATGGCGGCCAGCGGCCACTTGCTGACCTTGCGGGCAAGATCGACGGCGGCGAGTTTGGTCTGTTTGGTCCAGCCGTGGGCGGCGAGCAGCCCGTCGCGGGCGTCCATGCCCAACACGATCTTCTCGCGGAAGTCGGGGTCGTGGACGATCTCGGTGAACCACTCCCAGTCCTCAAGGCTGCGCGTGCCGATGATCACGCGGTCGGCCCCGGCGTCGAGAAGCCGCTGAATGGTCCGCTGGTTGCGGACGCCGCCGCCGACTTCGACCTTCAAGTCGGTCGAATTGAGCACGTCGCGGATGACGGCGGTGTTGTAGACCTGTCCGGTCTTGGCTCCGTCCAGATCGACCATGTGCAGCCAGGCGGCGCCGGCCTGGGCGAACTGCGAAGCCACGTCGACCGGGCTGCGATCGTAGTCGATCTGCTGGTCGTAGTCGCCCTGAATGAGGCGAACGACCTTGCCGTCGCGGATGTCAATGGAAGGCAGTATGTCCATCCGTTCGATCCCTTCTCTCAGAATGCGGCGAAGTTGGCCAGCACGCGGCGTCCGGCCGGACCGGAGCGGTGCGGCTCAAACTGCACGCCGAAGACCGCCTCGCGGGCCACCACCGCCGCGAAACGTCCGCCGCCGTCGCCGTGGGCTACCGCCACCCGGTCGTCCAGCGGGACGCACTGGCGGCGTTGGCGGAAGTGGAACCTGGTGCCCTGATCCAGACCGCTCAAAATCGGGATCGGACGATCCCAGCGGACCGGCAGCAAGCCCTCGTCCGGAACGGCCGACGGCAGACTCGATCCGGCGGCCAGCGGAGCGACCTTGCCTCGCAGCAGGCCCAGACCTGTATGCTCGCCGTCGGCGTAGATCACGTCGAAGAGCAGCTCCAAACCGGTGCCGATTCCCAGCAGCGGCCGGTTGCCCGAGGCAAAGTCGAGGATCGTCCCGATCAGTCCGTTTCGTCGGATCGCCTCGGCTGCGCGGGCGAAGCTCCCAGCGTCGGGCAGGACCAGCCTGGCCGCCCGCTCCACCTCGACCGGGGCGCAGACCACCCTGGCCGAAGCCCCGACGGCATCGAAGGCTTCCAGCAGCGATGAAACGTCCGGCGTTCCGCAGTCAACGATGGCGATCATGAGGCCACCCGTATCGGCGTCAGGACGGTCAGAGGCTCAGGACTACCGCGGCGTCCTGAGGATCCAGAACTCGACGCGACGGTCGGCGGACTTGCCCTTGCCGGTCGGGCGATGCTCGCCCACGCCGCCGGTGACCACCTGCTTGGCGCTCAGGCCGTGCCTGGTCATGTAGCGGGTGACTTCAGCCGACCGGGCCAGCGAGAGGTCCAGGTTGTCCTTCCAACCGCTCTTGCGAATCGGATCGGAGTCGGTACAGCCGATGATGTAGACGTCACGGCCCGGGAAGCTGCGACGGATCTCGGAGATCACCTTGTCCAACCGTCCCGTAGCGCCGCCCTTGAGCTTGGCCTTGCCCGAATCGAAGAGCACCTGCGTCGACAACGAGGTCATGGTGACCCCGCCCCGCTCTTCCCACCCAGCCGGAAGCGGCGGCTGGCTGCGGGCCTTGTCCAATGCCGCCTGAAGCTGATTGCTCTGGTTGCGGGCGGAGGCCAGGGCGTCGCGGGCCTGGGCCAGGTCCGCCTCCTTGGCGTCGAGATTCTCGTTGCACGCCCGGAGCTGATCGGCGAGGGCCTCATTTTCGCCCATCAACTGCTCGATTTGCGCCTTTTCCTTCTGGCAGCATCCGCCGACCAGGGCCACGAGGGCAAGAAGCATCGCCAGGACAGAAGGTCTTGCGTTCACGACTACTCCTCCAAACATCTGACCATATGGACTCAACGACCGTTGACCGAATACGACTTGATCGACTCTCCGCTAACCGCCCTGCACCAGAGACGCCAGACCGGCGACCGACGTGCTCAAGTAGTTGACGAACCTATCATAGAACAACAGGCAAAACAAGGCCCCGATGGCAATCCACGGTCCGTAACTCAGGGCCCGAGACGTTTTCCACAATAGTAACAACGCCACGCCGAAAACGCCAATGACCGACCCGGCGAAGAAACCGACGATCGCCACCGTCGAGCCGGCCCCGGCGGCGACGGCGGCCAGGATGTAGATGTCGCCGACGCCCATCGCCTCCTTGCCGAAAACGAGCGTGAAGAAGATGCGGACGGCCCAGCCGAAAAACGCCGCCACCACCACCCCGTGCAGCGCAGCGGTCAGGCCCATCACCGGCTGACGGCCGGCGACGGTTGCGTGCAGCAGGCTATCCATCGCCGCGGCCATGCCGGGCCAGAGGGCGGGCAAGACGAGCATCAGGACCAATCCGAGCGTGGCCGGCATCAGGTCGGCCAGTTCGCGGACGGCCTGCCGGCGGGCTTCCGGTTTTTCGTTTTCGATCGCCTCGACGATCTCGACGTCCGAGGTCCGCTGAGGAATGCAGCCGATGATGATGGCGAAGAAGATCCAGCCCAGACACGACCAGGCTCGAAGCGTGTAGTCGTCGCGGGCCGGCGAACCGACCATGCACCAGACGATCAGGGCCAGTCCCAGCAGCACGTAGAGCACCAACAGCATGGTCTGCCACGCGGGCATCGGCGGCGGGGCCTGATCGCCTCGCGGCTCCTCGCCGAACTGCGGCTCGCGGACGATCTGCTCATCCCCTTCCTCGGGCGCAGCACCCGTGCGGCGCGACAGCACCAGCCGCCGCAGGAACTCTCCAGCCACCGCGCCGAGCGAACCGCACAGCGCGTAGAGGCCGGGCGCCGGCCACAGGTACGCCTGCTCGCTGCGCCACCCGATTGCCCATCCGATCAGCGAGGCCGCCACCATCACGTAGACGATCCGAAGGTCGATCAGGTAATACTGAATGTCGAGCACCGAGATCACCACCAAACCGCCCAGCAAAAACAGGTGGGCGACCAGGATCGGAAAGTCAATCACCGGATCGGTCAGACCCATGTGCATGCCGGACTTGCCGAACGCATCGTAGATCGCCACGAACAGCATGGCGGTCGCCGTCTCGACCAGCGCATAGCGAATGCTGATCGGCTGTTTGCAGCGGCGGCACCGGCCGGCCAGCAGCAGCCAACTGAGGATCGGGATGTTGTCGAACCACGCGATCGGACGGCTGCACGAAGGGCAGTGCGAACCGGGATGGACCAGCGACTCGTCCCGCGGCAGACGGTAAATCACCACGTTCAGGAAGCTGCCGACGCAGGCCCCCAGCACGGCCACAAATGCGATCAAGACCATCTCGGGCATCATCAACGGTTACATCCGCCGAACCGGCGTCTCCTTCTGCCAAGTGCCGTCGCCAAAGACGTGAAGCACCAACCGCCCGCCGCGTCCAGACTCACTCAGCCGCCCCTTCGCGCCGCGCCGCCGCCTTCGCCTGCAAGGCGTCCATGCGATCGCGTATTTCCTGGGCCATCCGCGAGTTGGGAAATTCCTTGATGATCTCGCGGGCCACCTCCAACGCCTGGTCCCAGAGCTTCTCGGTCACCAGCATGCTGAACTGCGTGCCAAGGTTGTGCAGCTTGTCGCGGAACACGCCGCGGGCCGATTCCTCCAGCGCCGCCACCTCGTTGGGCGTGAGGTACTTGTCCAGTTCCTTGAGAATCTCGATGGCCCGGTCCACCTCGCTCCGCTGCACCGCTTCGTCGCACTGCTGGAGCAGCCACTTCTTGTGCTCGTTGCGGGCCCGCTCGAGCCGCTCGGGCAGCGAGCTGACCTCGACCTCGTCGGGATACCGGGCGACCAGGGCGTCGATCTCGCGCGAGGCCGCGTCCCAGTCATGGGCCACGAACAGGTCATTGATCCGCGCAACGGCCACCGAGAGACTCTGCTGCCGCTCGCGTTCCCGCGAGTCGCGGACCCGCTGGCGAAGCTGCTCAGCCTGCTCGTGGTAGCCGAAACGCTCGGACATCTGGTCGGCCAGCGACAGCGCCCCTTCCCAGTCGCCCTGGTTCATCTCCTCCTCGATCGCCTGGAACAGCGCGTCGCGGTCGTTGTCGCGGAACGCGATCGACTTGGCCGCATCGGACAGCAGGATGTTGTCGCGGATCTTCTCCAGTTCGTCCGCCATGTCGTCCAGATGTCGCGAGACCCGGTTCATCACCTCGACGCTGCGGTGCGTGTTGTCCTCCAGGGCGATCAGCAGGCCCATCAGGCCGTACAACCCCAGGGCCACGCCCAACACCCCGAGCACCACGCCCCACCAGATCAGATTGACCCCGCCCGCGCCGACGAAAACAAAGACCATGACCGCGACAACCGACACCGCCAGAGCCACACCGGCCAGCGCCCGATACCCCACCATTCGCGGTTGAAAGTCAGCCATGTTCGTTCTCCTGCCACGTTCGCCGCAGGCAGCGACCGGAAAATCCCGTCCCGATAAGGCCCGATAACCCATCCGCCTACTAGAATAGGGCCAGCCGCCCCCCCTGTCAAGCCTCTGATGTCACGGAATTTCTTGCCAGTGAACGAGTTACGGCGTCTGGAGTGTGGCTGCAGATTCTGCGCGTCTGTGGCGCGACGATGAGGATTCTATCGCCATTATTACTAATAATCGATAGTTCACGTTTGTCGTGTCGCCAAGGCGACTCCTGTCGACGTCTCCAGGTAGCCGATCCGCTTCAGCGTGGCTTCAAAATCCTTCGGCAGCCGGGCGGCGAGCCCCTTGGCGAAGGTCGCCGCATGGTTGATCATGTTCAGCAACAGCCGATCGGCGGCGGGATGCACGCTGAGATTCTCAAGGATGTTGAACGTATTCAGGATAAAACGACCGACGCCGAAGGCATGCTGCGAAATCATCATACCCGATGCGTATCCGCCCGGGCAGATGTGTCCGACGGCGAACGCGGCGGCAATGACCTCCTCGGGTTCGTCCTGACCTTCGAACAGGCCGCGCGAGATGACCGGACCGTAGTAGTCCCAGTCCATGATTCCGGGGGCTTGGAGGCCGTCGAAGACGGGATGGCGCTTCGCGACGCACTCCTTGTGGTAGAGCCAGTCGGCGAATTCGTAGTACCGGCCCTTGTTGGCCAAAGGCAGCCATGTGAGGGTGCTCTTGGTTTCCGAAAGAGCCGTGTCCTCGGCAATGAGCGATCCTTTCGGATCGAAGATCCGCAGCCGGCTGATCGACGGCATACCGACCTTGGGCAAAAAATCGATCTCGATCTTTCCTCTGCTTGGACGAACCTTGAACTCCCGTATCGCCGCCCGCTGAAAACCGCCGGCCGCTTTGACGAGATCGAAATCCCGCAGGACGATACGGCCGTTGATCCGGACGTCAAAGACGCGGGTATCGGGCTGGGGAAGGTGGCCTTCGCACATGCCCAGTTCGACGACGTACTCGCCGCTGGGCAGGCCGGACATCAGGTAGTGAACGTTGTGGTAGAACTCCTTGGAAAAGACCTCCCACTCCCGTTTCGGGACGTTGGGGACTTCAAAGTCGCGAATCGACGTGAGAAACCGGCCGATGCGATGGAGTTCGCCGATCTTGGCTCCGCCGAGTTTCTGCCGGAAGACCAGCGGAGAGAGGAAGATCGCCCAGCTTCCGCGGGCGATTTGCGCGACGAGGTTCCGCCAACCGGCGGCATCGCCCTGCACGTCACTGTTCTTGCCAACGACGATAACCTCGCGATTCTTTGAGGCTGACTTGTCGAACGGTCTGCATCGAACGCCGCGCGAGGCGAGCCAGTCATGGACGCTCTGGTCAACCCCCCAGACTCGGACCGCGGATTTGACGGCGGGCAGACCGGCGGGATCGGAAAGACGGAACTCAAGCCGGCCGCCGAAAGGCGCTCCGCCGCATTCCAGATTCGCAGCGAAAGTGTAACGGCCCGCCGGGCCGGAAAGCTTGACGCGCTGGCAGAGCACGGGAACGGCCAGCGGCGTATCGCCGTCCGGGCCGGCTTGGGGAATTCGCACGGTGGTCTTCTTCTCCCAGGCGACGCCGGCGGGCCCGTGGACTCGCAACGTGACCGGATAGTCGCCCGGCGCAAGCACGTCTTCGTTGGCGAGAACCGCCTCCAGCTTGACCTTCCGGCCGGAATAGCCGTGCAGGGGATCGACAAAGAGGCACCACCGCAAGGCGGCCCAGCCGTCGGAAAGGGCGTCGGCGATGCCCGGCTTCAATTCGCGCCAGAAAGTCCAGACGCCTTCGCCGCCGCTGGGATGGTCGAGCATGCCCGTCAGATTGAACCCGCAGATTTTGGGGTTCGAGCGGATCAGGTCGAACCCCAGCAGCCGCTGGCGGCAGTGAAGACGCTGGCTTTCGCGGAGCATGTCTTCAGGAAAGGCGTACACGCCGTCCATGCCGAAACGCTTCCAGTTCGCGGTAAATCGCTCAGCGATGCCGCGGTAGGTCACAGCCCAAACCAGATCGGAACGCATGCCGGCCTGCTCGTAATGCCGGAGTTCACGAAAGACGTTGGAGTCGCTGCCGATGCCGTATTCCGAGAGAAAGACGGGCTTGGTGTCGCGGCCGAGAGTGCGCAGGAATTCCAGAGTGAACGGCGGATGCGGCGCGGCGGGATAGACGTGGGCGTCGCCGACGCCGTGGAAGTACCCGCCGTGGTTCATGTCCCAAGCCGCTGCCGACGCCGTGGCGCCGGGCCCTTCGGCGCCCCACTGGCATTCCCATTCGCGGCTCTGCGGATTGCTGAGTGAACCGATGTCAAGTTGGCCATCCCATCGCCCGCTGCCGAGAATGACCAGCCGCGAATCGTCGAGCGACCGCACGAGCTTGAGGCTCTCGACGGCGTGGCGGAACACCGGGCCGTCGGGCGTCTCGTTGAGCAATCCCCAGATCGTGATGCAGGGGTGGTTGCGGTCGCGCACGATCATCTCGCACAACGAACGGTCGTAGCGCTCCGCCATCTGCGGTGAATCCTCCAAGCCCCAACTGGCCATCGACTCTTCGTAGATCATCAAGCCGATCTCGTCGCAGCAGTCCAGTTGCTCCGGCAACGCCGCGCCGGCCAGAAAACGGACCATGTTGAACCCGCAGGCCTTGGCCAGAATCAGGTCACGTCTCGGCATGCCCGGAGTCGGAGCCGACACCGGCGAACAGCCGCCGGCTGGAAACAACGCCCCCGTGTGCATCGACCGCAGGAAAACGCGTTTGCCGTTCAGATGGAAATACCCGTTGATGACCCGGAAGTCCCGAAAGCCGCATCGAACCGACTTCTGATGCCGAATGCCGACGCCATCGCCACGGCACGCTTCGAGGTCCACGATCACTCGATAAAGATAGGGATCGTCCAGGCTCCACAATCGATGCTGTTCGATGGTCAGCGTGAACCGATGGGTGGACTCGCCGGTCGGGAACTCAGCCTCAGTCTCCGCAAACACCGCAATCTCGCCGGTCTTCGCCGGACCGGCACACCCGGTGAGTCGACCGCGGAAGGCGGTCCCGGCGTCGTTTACCACGCGGATCGTGACGTCAATCTCGCCCGTCGCGGGCCGCGGCTGAACATGCACGTCGTCAATACGAACGACAGGAACCTCAAGCAACTCGACCGGATGGATGATCCCGCCGTGGAGCCGGCCGAAACCGCTGGGCGTCTCAACCTGCCGCATGCCGTCGATTTCCACGGTTCGCGACAGGTTCACCACGCGAACCGCCAGAAGGTTCTCCTCGCCGGTCCGCACCGCGTCGGTCACATCCAGAGCGAACGGCGACTCGCCCCCTTCGTGTCCGCCGACAACCGCGCCGTTGAGCCACACCTCCGCCAGGTAGTGCACCGCGCCGAAGCGCAGCA
>JAAYCJ010000120.1 GCA_012729815.1 Phycisphaerae bacterium
CCGTTTTCTCTGGCAGGGACAACTGAACGTGCCGGTCTATGTCACCGGCACAGCGAGAAAACGGGTAAGGCAACGTGGTGTTTTGCGGAACCGGATGTCGATCCGCCTTCATCAGCGGATCGAACCTCTTGGTCTGCTGTGGCTTCGGCGACTCCCACAAGACGCCGACGTACTTCCACTGTGCAAGCACCCATGTGCCTACGTTACTCCCGGTACGAGTATCTCCAGCAAGGAGGTCTGCGATGGTGCGGGTGCGATGGTTGCGGCGAATGGTTCTGACGGTAATGATGCTGACCGCCCTGCCGGTTTTGGCGCAGCCTGCGGTCGCCAGTCCGACCCGACTGCGCGGCCAATCGCTGTGGCTGATGCGGGACGAGCCGATCGGCCGACCCGGCCTCGATGTGCCCTACCAATTGACCTCCACACCCGCTGCGCCCCAGCCGCAGGAAGACTCGATCCTCAGCCGGCTCAACGGCCAATTCGCCGGCGGCATCGCCTTCAACCCGTCGGTCAACTGGCAACATCTCGGCATCGCACCGACCTTCAGCGGCGAGACGACGGCGGAGGGCTACCGACTCCCGCTCGACGAATTGGCCTCTGACCGCTTCAGAAACCTCGCAGCGCCCACGCTGCACCAGGAAATCTTCCGCATCATGTCCCTCCTGAACGACAGCCCCTTCCGCCGGCTCCTCAGAAGGGATCAACCGGCCTGGGACCCCAGCCGGACAATCCGCAACTCCGCCGATGAACCATTCACCAACCCGACCTTTCACCAAACGCCGAATCAGCCGGAGGATTCCGACCTGATCTACCCGCGCAGCCGCCGCGACATGGCCCGACTCGACATGGCCCCGAATCGCGGCGCCGACGCCTTGGGCTGGTAAGGTCCCTTACCAACATCCTCGACGACCGGCCGCACCAGCGGCCGTCCGCCGCCGCTACTGCGCCGCCCGCCAGACCGCGCTGATCGCGATGATCGTCAGCGGGCAGTTTGTCTCCGCCGAAACGACGTCCAGCCAAGCTACCGTCTTTTCCGGCTGAGGGTTCGACCACGTCGCCGTGTACACCGTCACCGGCGAATGCACCGGATTGGCCCCCACCCACGCGGGCTTCGCCGCCTCCAACTGCTCCGGTGCGTCCCACCAGTCCGTCACGTGCTCCCGGTATCGGATCGGCAGCGCCGCCGTCGTCCCGTCCTCGTAATGCAGCACGATCGATCCCATCTCCGCGCCCGCCGCCATCGGTCCCCACGCCGACGCCAGCAGCACCGCCAGCGAATCCATCGTCCGACCCACCGCCACGTCCGCCACTTTCGCCGGCATCGCCGGCGTATGGGCCGACCGGAGCACCAGACAGCCCTTGCCATCGTTTCTGGCCGGGTCGATCACCTCAAACTCGATGCCCGCAAAGACCCGCTGATCCACCGGAAACTCCCGCAGATCGTTTTCGCCCTGGTCGAACGCCCCGCCTTCAGCCGCTGAGGCGTCGCCGCGAAAGTCCATGTTCACCCGCCCGCGAAGGTCGATCGGAGCGAACCGCTGCGACTCATCCGCCGCTGTTTGCGCCGCCCGCGGCGCCAGGCCCAGGTTGTGCAGCAACTGCCGGAAGATCCGCTGACCGGACTGACGATAGTGCCGCGTGGCGAAGCAGTTGAGCTGACAGAAGACGATCCGCCCGCGTCCGATCGCGATCTCGCAGACTCCCGCTGGATCGCACGCCGCGGCCAGTCCCGCCTGCGAACCCACATCCACCGGATAGGTCATGATATCGTCGATCTTCTCGAACACCGCGCCGACCACCTGCTCATTGGCGATGTAGAACAAGTCCTGATTGCTCACCCCGTCCAGCAGATCCGTCCGCTGCGTCTTGTTGGCGAACCACCAGCGTTTGGGGTTGCCCGGCGTCCGCAGGTTCACCGCCAAGGCAAATCGCTCATTGACCGCTGCGACGCCGGCTGGGTCCAGACCGTACAGCACCAGCGTGGCCCCGTTTTCGA
>JAAYCJ010000121.1 GCA_012729815.1 Phycisphaerae bacterium
CAACGACGCCCCGGTGGTGGCGGATCAGTCCTTTGAGATGGAAGAGACCGCTGAGAGTGGAACGTATGTCGGAACCGTCGCGGCTGACGATCCCAACACGAGCGATACGCTGCGGTATTCGATCATCAGCGGGAATACGGGCAACGCCTTCGCCATCGACTCCGCCACCGGCCGGATCACGGTCGGCGAAAGCGGCTTGAGTTCTGCGGCACAGGACCGCTTCGAGCTTGTCGTACAGGTTGAGGATGACTATGGCCTCTCGGACCAGGCCACGGTGACGATCGCGGTCGCCGAGGTCAACGAGCGGCCCTACGGCACGTCCGACTCGTACACCACGTCGCAGGACGGCGCGCTGACGGTCACGGGCGGCGTGCTGAACAACGACGGCGACGCCGACGGCGATGCCCTGACGGCTGTGCTGGTCGAAGGGCCAAGCCACGGCGCGCTGACGCTCAACGCCGACGGATCCTTCACGTACACGCCGGATGAAGGCTTCTACGGCGCCGACGGCTTTGCGTACAGCGTCGACGACGGCGAAACGACGTCCGATCCGATCGCGGTTACGATCGAGGTCGCGAAGGCCGAAGAGCCGCAAAAACCGGAAGAACCGGAGGAACCGCAGGAGCCGGCCGAAACGACGGTCAACGAAGAGCCGAGCCCACAGCCGGCCTATTCGCCGGCCGATACGCCGACCAGCGGCAATGAGCCCATTGCCCCGAACACCCCGGCGCCGGCCGCTCCTCAGCCGGAACCGCTCGGCGATATCGACTCTCCGCTGCCGCCGGCGCCCGTCGAAGTCGCCGACGATGTCTTCGATGACGAGGAGATGACCAACCCGAGCTCGGCGATCCCCTCCGACGGCGACGGCGCGACAGCGGGAGAAGACTCACCGTCGGAAAACGGTTCGGGTTCAGAGAGCGAGCAGGCCGTCGATCAGCAGCCTCAGGAAGCCGCCGGACAAGGCGTCTCTGAAGCACGGAACGGCGAGGCGCCCGAAATCGCGCCGGCCGGAAGCCTCAGCGAAACCGCGACCGCCGACACCGCCCCGCCCGCACAGAACGCTCCGGCGCCCCAGAGCGACAGCGATCCTGCGGTCATCGTGGAAAGCCCGGCCCTGCAGGAGGCGATCAGCCGGATGGAATCGCAGATGGACTCCGAACTGGCCCTGGCCCAGGACCGCGAGGCGATCCAGGTGGGCGCGGTAACCGGCGTGAGTCTGCTGCTGTCGGCGGGGTACGTGACCTGGTGCCTTCGCGCGGCGTCGCTGCTGACCAGCCTGCTGGCCACCACGCCCCTGTGGCGGTGGTTCGATCCCGTGCCGATCCTGGACAACTGGAGCAACAAGAACGTCCTTCCCGCCAACCGTCCGGCCGCCGGACCAAGAGACGGAGAGGACGACAGCGAAGACAAACTGCGGCGCCTGGTGGACTAGCCGTACCGCGGTCCGACCGGGTGTGACGCGTTGAACAGAGGACAACGGATATGAGACGCCTCACGGCAACAAGTCGACTGACCATCGGGCTGGTGAGCCTGACGATCAGCCTCGTCCTGGGAGCTGAATTCCTCGGCCTGATCCCGGACCATTCCAGGGCCGCCCTCGATAGCAGGAAACAGCTCTGCGAGTCCCTGGCCGTCTGCTGCGCCCTGGCCATGCAGACCGGAGACAATCGCGCGATCCAAGCCGCCATGGATGAACTCGTCCAGCGCAGCTCCGAGGTCGTTTCCGTCGGCCTGCGGAGCTCAGCCGGCGAGCTCCTGGACGAATCCGGCGACCACCGCCGACACTGGCAAACCATGTCCGGCGACAGATCGACCGCGGAGCAGGTCCAGGTGCCCCTCTTCCGCGACAAGCAGCGGTGGGGAACCCTCGAAATCCGTTTCACGCCCCTGGCGGGAACCGGCGTGTTGGGCATTCTGGGCCGTCCCATCATCCGACTCGCCCTTTTCATCGCCGTCGCGGGTTCCATTCTCTTTTTCGTGTACCTCAGGCGAACGCTCCAGCACCTCGATCCCTCATCGGTCATTCCCGACCGCGTCAAGGCCATGCTCGACACCCTGGCCGAAGGGGTCCTGGTGCTCGACGAAAAGGAGCGGATCGTACTGGCCAACGAGGCTTTTGAGCGGCACGTGGGCGAACCGTCAGCCGCCCTGCAGGGGCGGCAGGCGTCGCGGCTGGGCTGGAGCGACGCGGGACTCGAATCGTCCGTCCAGACGCTTCCCTGGCTCCACGTCCTGACGACGGGCGCCGCCTGCACCGGAACCCAGCTCCATTTCTCCGGAAAACCCGGCGATCGGAAATTCGCGGTCAACGCCGCCCCCATCCTGGGCGAGGACGGAAAGCAGCGGGGCGTCCTGGTGACCTTCGACGACATGACGCACATCGAGGAGAAGAACGCCCAGCTTCGCCAGACAATGGCCCTGCTCAGGGAATCGCGGGACAAGGTGGCCCGACAGAACACCGAACTCAGCGCCGCCAAACAGGCCGCCGAATCAGCCAACCAGGCCAAGAGCGCGTTCCTGGCCAACATGAGCCACGAGATCCGCACGCCCATGACCGCCATCCTCGGCTTCGCCGACGTCCTGAGGGAGGCGCAGGGCGACCAGGAGAAGCGCACGGAGTGGATCGACGCCATTCGACGCAACGGCGAGCACCTTCTGACGGTGATCAACGACCTGCTCGATCTCTCGAAGATCGAAGCGGGCAAGATGCAGGTGGAACTGATCGACACCAATCCGGCCCGCATCGTCGAGGACGTCCGGTCGCTGCTCGACGTGAGGGCCAGGGACAAGGGCATCGCTCTGGAAATGGAGTTCCACGGACCGGTTCCCGAAACGATCCGCTGCGATCCGACGCGGCTGCGGCAGATCCTGGTCAACCTGGCCGGCAACGCCATCAAGTTCACCGACAAGGGCGGCGTGACGATCGCCGCGGCGGTGGAAGGGCCGACCGCGGAGGACCGGGCGGTGCTGCGGTTCGACGTGAAGGATACCGGCCTGGGCATGACTCCGGAACAGTTGGATCGGCTGTTTAAGCCGTTCAGCCAGGCCGATCAGTCGACGACCCGCAAGTACGGAGGCACCGGATTGGGCCTCGTCATCTCGCGGCAATTGGCCCGCCTGCTGGGAGGCGACGTGACCGTCGCCAGCGAGCCCAAACGCGGAAGCACGTTCACCGTCCGGATCGACGCCGGAACCTACTCCGAACTCCGGATGGTCGACGCCGGCAGCGCGATCGACGCCGCCAGCGCCGAAGCGCCGGCGGCCTCATCGAGCCTGCGGTGGTCCGGACGCGTGCTCCTGGCTGAAGACGGCCCCGACAACCAGATGCTGATTTCGCTGCTGCTCCGCCGAGTGGGCCTCGAAGTGGACATCGTGGGAACCGGGGCCGACGCCGTGGCCCGCGCCGGCAACGCCTGGGAGGCTGGACGGCCGTACGACCTGATCCTGATGGATCTGATGATGCCCGAACTGGACGGCAACGACGCCGTGGCCCAACTGCGGGCCCGCGGCTATGAGATGCCCGTGATCGCCTTGACCGCCCACGCCATGGCCGGGATCCGCGAGCAATGCATCGCCGACGGCTTCAACGACTACGTGAGCAAACCCATCAACCGGGATGCGCTCTTTACGACGATAGGCCGGTACCTCCAGCCGCTGGAAGAACAGCCGGTCGCCGCCGACGGTGCAGCGGTCGAACGCCCGCCCGACGCCGTCGAAGCCGAAGCGGCAACTCCCGCCGACGAACCGGCGGCAGGCAACGTCGTGGACATCGCCGGCATGATCGATCTGGTGGACGGCGATGTCACCTTCGTGCGGGAACTGATTGAAACGTTCATCGCCAACGAAACGAAGCTGATGGAAGAACTTCGACGGGCCGTCGCCGATTCGGACGCCGAATCGCTGGCCCGCTCCGCCCACGCCCTCAAGGGCTCCCTGGGCGCGCTGCGGGCCTGGCCGGCCTTCGAGGTCGCACGCGAAATGGAGGAACTGGGCCTCTGCGGCGATGCGGTCGAGGCGACGGCCACACTGACGAACCTGGAGAACGAGCGCCAGCGGCTTCTGGCGGCTCTGACCTCAGCCATGGAAGGCGACGTGCTCGCCACCAACGGGTGACGGATCGCCAGCCATCGAGCGGCGCCGCGGCGCGCCCCTCATTCCCCCGCGCCGGAGAATCCCAGCTCACGGTCAAGCCAATCGTCGGCGGCAAGGACGGCTTGACGCTGACGCCGCGCCAGACGTTCAGCCCGACGCTGGGCGCCATCGAACAGCCGTCCCGCCAACGCGGAAACCACTTCCTCTCCCGCCCCGCCGTACCGCCTTCGCAGCATCATCGACGTGCGGGGCGCGTAACGGCACACCAGCTCATCCTCGAGGCTGGCCATCGTCTCGGCGCTTCCCGGATCGCCCTGGCGGGCGCAGCGGCCGAAAAGCTGCCGGTCGATCCGGCGGGCCTCATGCCGCTCCGTCGCCAGAACGTGCAGCCCGCCCAGCTCGCCGACCCCTCGACCCAGCTTGATGTCCGTGCCGCGACCGGCCATGTTCGTCGCCACCGTGATCCGGCCCCGCTGACCCGCCTCAGCCACGATCCGCGCCTCCTCGGCGTGGTACCGGGCGTTGAGAACCTGATGGGGCAAACCCCCCGCCTCCAGCAGCCGGCTCAGGTGTTCGCTGGCCGCGACGCTTCGGGTTCCGACCAGAATGGGCCGGCCCGTCTGATGCACCGCCCGAACCCGCTCGACCACCGCGCGGAACTTCGCCTCTTCCGTCCTGAAGATGCGGTCCGTCAGCCGCTCGCGAATGCACGGGCGATGCGTCGGAACCGGCACGACGGGCAGCCGGTACACCTGCCAGAACTCCCGCCAGGCCTCCGCCGCCGTTCCCGTCATCCCGCAAAGCACCTTGTACGATCGGAAGAACCGCTGAAAACTCATGCGGGCAAGCGTCTCCTTCGGCGGCTCGATCGCCAGCGACTCCTTGGCCTGGATCGCCTGATGCAGCCCGTCACGCCACTGGCGGTCCGGCATCAGCCGACCGGTGAACTCATCGACGATGACCACCTTCCCGCCGTCGACCATGTACTGCCTGCCCGGCAAATAAAACTCCCTCGCCGTCAACGCCTGGACGATCAGTTCCTCGCGCCGGCGCGCCCCCCGCCAGAACGCCCCAAGCGCCGTCGCCAGGGCGGCCAACCGCTGCTTGCCGTACTCGGTCAGGCCGATCTCCCGACGACGGCGATCGACCCGATAGTCCCGGCCCGCGACCAGTTGGTCCGTCAGGCCCGACGCCTGACCAAACGCCTGGACCTGATCGGGATTCGGCGAGTCGCCGCAGAGAATGAGCGGCGTGACGGCTTCGTCGATCAGCAGGCAGTCGGCCTCATCGACGATGGCATAGTGCAGGCCGCGCTGGACCACCCGATCCATCACGCTCCCGCCGCCGGGCTTCTTGGCCAACAGAATCGCCCCGAGCTCCTGCCGGCGCCCCAGCACCAGCCGGTCCCGCAGATAGTCCGCCGCCACTTCCTTGTTCGTGCAATACGTGATATCGGCGTCGTAGGCCTTGCGCCGCTCGTCGGGCGGCATGCCGTTCTCGATGTGCGCGACTCTCAGACCGCAAAACCGATAGACCGCCGCCATCCACTCCGCGTCGCGCCGGGCCAGATAGTCGTTGGCCGTCACCACGTGGCACCCGCGCCCGCGCCAACCCATCAGCGTCGCCGCCAGCGCCGCCGTCAGCGTCTTGCCTTCCCCCGTGGCCATCTCGACGATGCAGCGGGACGCCAAAGCCAACCCGCCGGCCAACTGGACCGGAAACGGACGCTGCCCCATCTGACGCCAAGCCGCCTCGCGGACCACCGCGACCGCCTCGTATTGGTCCTCCTTCGTCTCGCGACCCAGACGGAAACGCTCGCGAAGCACCTCCGCCCGGGCCCGAAGGCCGGCGTCGGATATCCCAGCCAACCGCCGCTCCCACGCCAGCACCGAGTCCGCCTGACGGAGAAACCGCTTCGTCCGCGGCATGGCCCGATCCACCGCCCCGGCCACCGCGTGCCAGACCGCGTCCAACCCTTGCGGCATATCGTCGCGCGAAGGTGGATCGGCAAGCATTCGCCATGTAGCGCCCGGTATGGCTGTCACGTTAGACGTGGAACCTCCGCTGGAACAACTGAAGCAACGACCGCCAACCCTGAACCATCAACGGCTCAGCCGGCATCTCGAAACGAACCACGACCCGCTGCCCGCTCAGCAGACGCACGTCCGAGTCCGCGTCGGGGCGGATGCGGATCTCAAAAAACCGCTCCGCCGACTGAATCCCCTCGCCGCCGTCGGGCAACGTCTCGACCGATCCTCCCGCACCATATCCCAAAGCCGCCGATGGAAGCTCCTGCCTGCCCGCCGGCAGTACCGCGTCGATCGTGCCCCGCAACTGCCGATCCGGCGCGCCTTTGACCCGGATATCGACCAGCCCGTTCGCCTCCGCTGCAATCCGCGCCGCCATGTGCTGCCCAGCCACCACCCGTATCAAGAGCCCCTCGTCGCCGATCACCGTGCCAACCCTGTCGCCACGGCGCAGAAACCCCCCCTGGAGGCGATCGACGTCCGGACAGACCCACGCGCCCGGCAGTTCCGACTTCAGGGCCAGACAGGACAACTGGCCTTCCACCCGTCGTATCTTGTCATCGAGCGCCCGAAGCCGCTGGCAGAGCACCTGCGCCGTCCCGGGATCCTCGGTCAAAGCGATCCGCCGCTCAGCCGTGGCTCCATCCCGCTGCGCCAGCAGGGCCTTCCGCTCGGCTGCGAGCTCGACGTTGGTCGACTCCACCAACACCTGATCGCCCGCGCCGACCGTCGAACCCGAAGCCAGATAGTCTCGAACAAACCCATCCGCCGCAGCGTAGACGACCGCCATCCGCACCGGCTCAGCCACGCCTTCGGCCCGCGCACGCTGCGGCATCGGGATCAGCGCTCCCGCAGCCAGAACAGTCACAAGAACCGCCAGCGTCGATCCGACCGCCCAACCTCTGACCCGCGATACCTCGCCGCCGACCAGAAGGTAGTGAGCCAGACGGCCCAGCGGAACGCCCACCCACGCCACGACCGCGCCGGCGGCCAGCAATGAACCAAGGACAAACAGCTTGTCCGCGACGAACAGCACGATCGCCACGCAGACAAACGCGCGATAGACCACCGAAAGCGACGCATAGGCGCACAGCCACGCCGCCTCGCGACGGCTCCGCGCCGGGTTGTGCGCGTGCAGCACCTTCCACCCGTATCGCTTGACGAGGTACCGCACGCACTCGGTCGACCGCTGAGCCAGGTTCGGAATCTCCAGCAGGTCCGACAGCATGTAGTACGCGTCGTACCGCAACAGCGGATTGCCGTTGAACAGCAGCGACGACACGCCCGCGACGAACATCAGGTTGTAGCAGACCGCGTGCAGACCCGTTCCCTGCGCCGTATGGGCCCACACGACGGCGGCAACCGCCGCCGCCGCCAGCTCCACCATCATGCCCGCCGCGCCCACGACCACGCGATGCCACCGGCTGCGAAGCGTCCAGGCGTTGGACACGTCCACGTACGGAATGGGCGTGAACACCAAAATCATCACCCCCATCGTGTGTATCTCGTCGTTGGCGCCGGTGTCGCCGGCGAACCTCTTGCACACAAAGGCGTGCCCGAACTCGTGAAGCACCTTGAGCCCGATAAAACACAGATACAGCAGCGGCAGGTTCTCCGGATCCAGCACCTCCGACGCCTGACCGGCCACTGCCTCCGCCCGGCCCGCGACGCAACACAAACCGATCGCCACCAGCCCGATCCACACCGCCGCGCCCCAACGCGAAAACATCCGGCCGAACACCGCCGTCCACCGGTCCAGAAACGCGTTCGGATCCACAAGCGGCAATCGGACAAACAGGAAATTCATCAGCAGGCCGCCGACCTCCCGCCGCTTCTCAGCCTGCTGGCGCCGCAAAACGCCTTCCACGTCCGGCGACAGATCCGAATGCAGCAGGTTCTCCCTGTAGAGCTGCGCCAAAATCTGAATCGCCTCGCCCTGCGTCGGCGCCTCGTCGCCCAACTGCTCGCTGCAAATCCGCCACGCGTCACCCACCGTCCGCCGTCCGTCAAGCAGCGCCACAAACCGGTAGCCCGCCTCGCTCAGGCGAGAAAACCGGTCGCCGGACTGCTCGTGGACCACGTGCCACAGCCGCCCGCGCGAACGCTGGCGGTAGGTCCGGGCCGTTGACTTCAACCGCGGCGCCGAATCCGCCACGCGATACCACGATTCGCTGAACGTCGGACGATCCACGGTCATGACCATCCCTGCATCTACAGCCACAGTTTCATGCGAAGCCAGTCGGCCAGGTCGTGCGTCCAGAGCCAGAGGCAACGCCGCCGGCCCGCCGTGATCTTCGCCAATCCTTCCATCCCCGGACGCATCCAGTCGGGCCGTGCGTCCAGTTGTCCGCGCACCTTGAACACGTTCTTGCCGTTGACCACCTCCGCGACCGGATTGATCGATGTCACGACAAACGCAATCCGCTGCTCCGGATACGAAACCGCCGCCAGTTCGCCCCGCTGGCCCGCGCCCACGTCCGCGATCCGCTCTTCCGGCACCGCCATCTCGACGTACAGCGAATCCAACGCGGCGATCTCAAACAGCACGTCGCCCGTCTGCACCGGCGCGCCGAGATGACGCTTCATGTCGCCCGTAATCACCGAACCGCTCAGCGGAGCGACGATCCGGGCCTGACTGACCCGGTACTCCAGCACGTCGATCATGGCCTCGCACCGGGCGGCCTGCGCCTGGGCGATCTGCGCCTCAGCCGTCTTGTCGTCCCGCATCGCGCGATCCGCCTCCCTCAGATACCGCAGCCGCTCGGCGCGGGCGCCGGCCAGTTCCAGATGGACTTCCGCCGTATCCAACGTCGCCAGCACCGTCCGACCCGCGGTCACCGCGTCGCCCGGCGAGACGAACACCTCGTTAAGGTACCCGTCGAACGGCGCCGGCACGACCCGCTGCCCCGTCGCCTTCGTCACCAGCGGAGCCTCCACCCGATACTCCCCCCTGGCCAACAGCAAAAACAGCACCGCGACCACGCCCACCCCCGCCGCGACCTTCCTGCCCGTATGCTCCGGATAGCCCAGCCGCGCCGCGGTCGCCCGCACGCCCGCCGCCGCCCTGGCGCCGATCCAACGATCCTGTTCGTAAAGGGTCATCAGGTGCGGCGCGCACAACTCGCAGACCAGCCGCAGCGTCTCGATCTCCGCCAGATCGAACGGCCGCTCCGACGGCCGCTCGAGAGTCACCACAGCCGCCGACCGACCGTCCCGCCGCAGCGGCACACTCAGCACCGTCGCCGTCCCATGGCTCTTCGCCAACGCGCACGCCGACCGATTCACGCAGGTCGCGCCCGGATCGCACGGATAGAGAACCTCCTGGTCCTGATCCAGGCATTCCTCCATCGCCGATTCGATGGCCTGTGCCAGCTTCGTCTTCCGGCTGAACCGTTCCGTGTGGCTGATCGCCCGCAGCTCGACGTACGCCCCCTTCAAAACCCCCAGACTCACCCGCTCGCACGCAAACTCCGAAGCCGCCTCGTTGCACATGACCATCGCCGACGCGTCAAACCGTCTCGGCCGGTGCACCGCCGACAAAAGAAGCATCGCCTTCTGCAGCCGTTGCGAATGGACCTGACGCGCGCGAACCGACAGGCGCGCCTCGTACAGACCCAGCAGGCCCGCGGTCAGTTCCAGTTGTTCGCAGCGGACCGACAAACTCGCCGGATCGTCCGCTTCGACCGGAAACACCGCCAGCCCTTGCGCGCCGCCCAACGGACGAAGCGGAACGATCAGAAGATACCCTTCCGTGGACTGGCCATCGGCGCCGTCCAAAGCGGGCAGCGGCCTGACCGCGACCCGCCGGGCCGCCAGAACGTCCCGCGACAGGATCAACGATCCGTCCAACCACGACGGCCTGGCCGACTCATTTGCCGGCCCCGGATAAACGCCAATGACCTCCGCCGCGCCCTGCCGCACCCGCAGCATCGCCCCCTCACACGCACCCGCCAGCCGACACTGGCCCTCCAGAAGCCGGGCCAGAAACTGCTCCGGCGGCCCTTCGAAACGGGCCAGCTCGTCGATCAGCTCGCTCGCCACCGACCCCGGCCAGGCCCAAGCATGCGTCATCGTCTCAGCGTATATCGTGCCCAAAACCGCTCGCTCCTTTCCGGCGACAACCGCTATCGGTCCTGCCGCGCCGGCTGAGTCTGCGTCACCGGAAAATCAACCCACACGTGCTCGCCCGCCGGCCGAAGCTCGGAATTCGGCAACTCCACCCGCACCGCCAGCGTGTCGCTGCCCGCGTCGGCGACCGCCGCAACGTGGACGATCCGACCTTCCGCCGTCTCCGTCGAATCGCCAAACCGGACCTGCGCAACCCCGGACAGCCTCAGGCCTCGCGCCCGCCAGAGCGGAACCGGCACGTCGATCCACAGCGGGTCGATCACCACCACCCGGACCACCGCCTCCAGTTCATCCACCGACTCCCCCGGCTCGGG
>JAAYCJ010000122.1 GCA_012729815.1 Phycisphaerae bacterium
CCACCGCCGACTCATTCCCCGCCAACGCAACCACGACCTTCTTCGAAACCCCATGCTCATCCATCCACCGCAAAGCCGACTCCGTCAACCTCCTGCCCAACCCCCGTCCGCGATACCGCGGCTTCAGGTAAAGCGAATCGATCTCGCCGACGCCGCCGCACACGCTGCTGATGCAATACCCCACGTCCCCTCCATGATACACGATCTCAACCCGCAACGCCTTTCCGCCGGCAAGCAGCCCCTCCCTCCTCTGACCAAACGTCCGACCCGATATCTCATCTGAAAACGGCCCGCCCACACCCACGTGAAACTGATTCAGCTCATGCCACAAGGGCGCAACCCGCCCCAGCAGCTCAACGCCCCCGCTGACGATCTCCACCTCGTCCATCCTGACGCCTGGCAATACGCTCCCCTCAGCCGCCGATGACCTCCGATCCTGCACCCCCTCGATGTTCGCCAATACCCTCGTGCCCATACTGACACGCTTCTCCACCGCGTAGCCGTTCGCCTCGTAAAATCCCCGCACCCCCTCGTTCCCCTCCATGATCTGCAGGTTGATCTTCACGCACCCGCGCGACGCCAGACCCCGCTCCGCCCACGACAAAAGCCGCGAACCGATCCCACGCCCCCGACAATCCGGATGAACCGCCAGCGAGTAAATCCATCCTCGGTGCCCATCGTATCCAGCCATCACCGTCCCGACCACCGCTCCATCAACCGTCGCGACCCAAAACAGCCCATCACCCACCGCCAGCTTCTTGTCGATCACCAGACCCGGAGCATTGTGCGCCGCCTCATACCCGAACACCAACTCCCACAGCCGCACCACCTGCCCGCGATGTACCCGCTCGTCAAACGCCACAATCTCAGCCGCCATCGCATTCATCTCCCGATCTCGTCAATCGCAATCTCCGTGCGCCTCGCTTCCGCATTCTTCACGATGCCCAGCGTCGTGAAATCCCCCGGATCCGCGTTCCACGTCAAATAGTTGCCGCGGCTGTCGAAGTAGTATTCCGCCTTCGCCGACGGCGTGGATCGCGCAAAACCTCCCTGCACGACATAGTAAACGGAGCCTCTGACCTCCACCCGATAGGCCCGCACATACGACGGCTGCCACCCCCTGAAATCCGAGATCGTGCGCATGTCGCCCGGCGGACTCTGGTCGGAAAAACGAACGTGATCCACCACCGCCCCCGCCCAAATCAACACCGCCAGCAAACCCCCTCCCATAAGCCCAAGCTTCAAGATGGTCAGAATAGTCCCTCCAGCCTTCCTCATCCGCTCTCCAATCCAAATCCGGTAGGGCGGGTCATGACCCGCCTCTTCGCTCAACCCGCCCCTTCACCCTCGGCATCCGCACCGTTCACTCCGGCAACGCCGCCTTCCTTCCGATGGTCGACCATCCTCATCGCCCTCGAGTCATGGAATGCCGCGTCTGAAGACCTCCCCCATCCATTGCCGATGCTTCCAAACTCAAAAAAATATCCCAACCGCCTCCGCCAGGATCGGCCGAACCAGTTTCTTCCCATCACCCACAGGGACCATTCCCCGACGGCCTGCCCGTCGTGAACAGCCTGCCTGGTCTTCTCGATGATCGTCAGGACGGCTTGCTCATCGCCTTGCGAATCGCGCCGATGATCGCCAACAAAACACCGCCCCCGACGCCGCCGCCCGCCACGCTCGATACGATGGCCGCCAGGTCCGTTCCTCCACTCGCCTGCGCCTGGTCGGCAACGCCCAGCATGGCGAGAAGCTGGCCGCCGAGGCCACCGCCGAGAATACCGACGATGGAGTTGCCCAGCGTCCCCAGACTCAGCTTCTTGAGCAGACCCCCCGCGACGTTACCGCCGATCGCACCCGTGACCAGTTGGATGATCAACTCTGCACTCATCGCATCTCCTTTTGTGTATTACGCTGTTCGTCACTTCGACTCTACCGGGGCCAGATCTGCACCCGAGCCCCAACGTGTCGAGCTCCGCGACACCGCAAGACCACATCATCAATTCGCCGCCGAGGCGGCAGACCGCGTCGGGGCGCGATCGCCTGTTCCCTTCCGCGATTCCACGATCGCGATATGACCTCGCCCCTCATTGTCGAAAGCGGCCTTACTCGATCACCAGCGGTCTCTTCACTTCGTCCAGCTTGGTCGTCTGCTTCTTCATCATCGGGCACATCGGGCACTTGCAGGCCGCGTCTTTGCATTTCTCCATCTCGGATATCACTGCCTGATTGCCGTGCATGGCCTTGCATATCTCCATCATGGTCATCGGAGCCTCGGATACCTTGCCCACCTTGGCCTGCTGCTCGGCGGTCAGGAGTTCCATCGTCTTCTGCCGGGCTTCCTTCTGGATGTCCATGAGTTTCTGAGTCTGTTCGGCGGTCAGGCCAAGGTCGCTTGCCTGGCCGGCGATCGCGAACGGACTGTCGAGATAGATTGGCATCCCGACCATCGCCCGCCACCCATGGATCATCGCCTCCGATACGCCCGCCTTGCGCATCATCTCCATCCGTTCTTTCATCATTGCCTGCTGCTCCGCTATCGCGGGCGGTTCGGCCTCCGTCCCTTGCTCCTCGGCGGTCCATTCCTTCTTGACAATCTCCTCCGCCTTCTCCTTGATCACTTCCACCGCCTGCCCCTTGGCCTCCTCCACCGCCTGCTCTCCTGCCGCGGGCGATTCGGCCTCCTGGGCAACGGCCCAAAGCATGAGCACTCCAACCACGAACACAGCGGTCCCCAACACAACCACCTTGGCCTTCATGACACATCTCCTTCAAGAAATGTTGCAACCCGGCCTCTGCCCCCACGGCAAAGCCCTGGACGCATTATACCACTCCCGTCGGCGGACGCAAGACTCGTCAAATGCCTCCGCCGAACCGCCCCTCAACAGACGCCACGATCGCGCATCTCCTTGGACGCCACAGGGTTCGGGTCCACGTCGACATCGACCCCGTCGCCATCTGTCAACCCGAACACCGCGTCCGACCGCTCCCGCACCTTCCATCGCCTACTCGAACCATCGATGAACCTCAGCGGATCAAAGGAATTTGATTCCGCTATGATCGGTGCTTATACTACCAGCATCGCAGCAGGCCCGATTTCCTGCTATTCCCATCATTCTGCGGTCAGGAGAAGCGAAAATGCGGGACTTCGAAAAACTGGGGGCCTTCTATCTCGGCAAGGAATTCGACCTCGGCGCGGGATGCCGCACGGACAATCTCCTGCTCTACGATGCCAAGGATCTGACCACACACGGAGTCATTGTCGGAATGACCGGCAGTGGCAAGACCGGTCTGGCCATATCACTCCTCGAAGAGGCCGCGATCGACGGCATCCCCGCCATCGCCATCGATCCCAAGGGCGATCTGGGGAATCTGCTCCTGGCGTTCCCCGAACTGACCCCGGCCGATTTCCGGCCCTGGGTCGATGCCGACGAGGCGTCCCGCAAGGGAATGACGACCGATGAACTCGCCGAAAAAACCGCCGAAACCTGGAAGAAAGGACTGGCGGAATGGGACCAGGACGGCGATCGAATACGGCGATACAGACAGGCCGCCGATGTCGTGGTCTACACGCCCGGCAACGCCTCCGGACGCCCGCTGCAAATCCTGCGATCGTTCGCCGCCCCGCCCGCGGAATTCGTCCAGGACGCCGCCGCCCTCCGCGATCGCGTCATGTCCGCCGTCTCCGGATTACTGGGTCTGATGGGAATCGACGCGGACCCGATCCGGAGCCGGGAATACATTCTCCTGTCCAATATACTCGATCGAGCCTGGCGCGAGGGGCGAAGCCTCGACATTGCCGCCCTCATCCACGATGTCCAGAAACCACCGTTCGAAAAAATCGGCGTCTTTGACCTCGAATCGTTCTACTCCGCCAAGGACCGTTTCGCGCTGACGATGGCGCTGAACAACCTGATTGCTTCTCCGGGTTTCTCGGCCTGGATGGAAGGCGAGCCCCTCGAAATACCGCGACTGCTCTACACCCCCGAGGGAAAACCGCGCATCGCGATCGTCTCCATCGCGCATCTCTCCGATGCGGAACGCATGTTCTTTGTGACGATCCTGCTCAACGAAATCCTGAGCTGGGTGCGCGGGCAATCGGGAACCGGCAGTTTGCGAGCCCTTCTCTATATGGATGAGATATTCGGCTTCTTCCCGCCCAGCGCGAACCCGCCATCCAAAACTCCCATGCTCACCCTGCTCAAACAGGCCCGGGCCTTCGGAGTCGGCGTCCTGCTGGCCACTCAGAACCCGGTGGACCTGGACTACAAGGGGTTGTCCAATGCCGGAACCTGGTGGATCGGACGACTGCAGACCGAGCGTGACAAAATGCGGGTCATCGATGGCCTCGAAGGGGCAGCCGCCAGCACGGGATCGACTTTCGATCGCGCCGCAATGGAGCGACTCCTGGCCGGGTTGGGCAACCGGGTATTCCTGATGCGAAACGTGCACGATGACCTGCCCGTCGTGTTTCAAACCCGATGGGCGATGACCTATCTCCGCGGCCCCATGACCTTGCCCCAGATCAAGCAGGCGATGGGAGGGGCGGCCTCCTCCCCACCTTCGACCCCGTCCCTCCAAGGGACGACCCCGGCGAGCCCATCCGCCGCCGAGGTCGCCGCCGCTGCCTCCAGCCGCCGACGACCGGTCCTGCCCCCGGAGATCGCTGAGTATTTCCTTCGTCCCGCCAACCCGCTGGGCGAGGTGATCTATCGGGCCGGTGTCATCGGCGTGGGCAAACTCCACTTCGTCGACGCCAAGGCCGGCGTCGATACCTGGGTCACCCGATCCTTGCTCGCCCCCATCGATGAGAACGGATTCGCGGATTGGGAGGCCGCCCGGATGGAAGGCGATCTCAAGGAGATGCTGGAACAACAGCCGCAAAATGACGCCGGTTTCAGTCCCTTGCCCCCGGCCGCCGCCCGCAAGCAGAATGCCGGCCACTGGCAGAAGACGCTCGTCTCGCACTTCTTCCAAAATGCGACTCTGGACCTGTTCGCCTGCCCGTCCTTGAAGTTGATCTCAAAGCCCGGTGAACCCGAAGGTGAGTTTCATGCCAGGCTCGCCCAGACGCTCCGCGAACTCCGCGATACCGAGGTGGCCAAGATCAAGGCCGACTACGCAGCCAAGCTGCAGACCCTCACCGACCGCGTGCGGCGGGCGGAAGACAAGCTGGCGCGTGAGAAATCGCAGGCCAGCCAGCACAAACTGTCCACCGTGCTGGGCGTCGGAGCCACCCTCCTCGGCGCGCTCCTGGGCCGACGCGCCGCGTCGGTCGGCAACGTGACCCGCGCAACCTCCACAATGCGGAAAGCCGGCAGAATCAGAAAGGAAAACGCCGACGTGGAGCGGGCCAACGAATCCCTCGAACTGAATCGCCAGCGATTGACCGAACTCGAGGACCGCTTTGAACAGGAAGTTGACGCCCTCCACGATCGGTTGGACCCCAATGCGGTCACCGTGGAACGCACCCACCTGCGCCCCCGGAAATCCGA
>JAAYCJ010000123.1 GCA_012729815.1 Phycisphaerae bacterium
AAATCCCTATCGGCGTTTCTGCCTGCGCCCCCAAAAACGCCGATTTGCCTCCAGAGCAAACCCATGCTATCTTTATCCGGCGGGGACCATCCGCCTTCCCCCGCCCGCGCGTCGCCTCCGGCGACGTTTGACAACTCCATACCGCCCAGCCGACCGATCAGGCCACGCCCACTCCCCCGATAAGCCACAAGGGCCTCGGCAAATCGTACCATTTGTACAGAACCCGCCCAGACCCATTCTGCATTCAGTGTTCTGATTTCTGCACTTTGCACTTTGCATTTTGCATCCGCCCTGGGCCCTCCCTCCCACGAGGCCGCGCAAATCTGACAATTTGTACGAAACCCGCGCAACCCACGCACCGGCAACGCCCTGCAACCGCGCCCCCCGAAATCCCGGACTTGTACCGATCGTACGTTTTGTACAAAACGTACGCCCCCTCTTGCCCGATCTACCTGCTCTCTGATCCCCGGTCTTCTCCACCTGGTCCGCGTGCTCCGCGCTACTCCTGCCCGATCCGCCGATGTCCTCCATTCGGGGAAAGACTCCGCCGAGGCGGCCGAGTCACAGCGAAATCCCTTGCAACCGCTTCCCGCCCCCACTAGATTGATTCTTCTTTTCTTTCAGGAGTTTACGCAGGAGTCTACGATGGATTGGAAGGCCGACTGGATCTGGCTGCCCGGCGACGGGCTTGAAATCAATACCCGCGTCCTCTTCCGTAAGACGTTCGAAGTCAAATCCTTCGACCGCGCCGAGCTTTCGGTCACCGCCGACAGCCGCTACCGCCTCTGCGTCAACGGCCGGTGGGTCTCCGACGGACCGGTCCGCAGCTTCCCCTGGCAATACGCCTACGACCGCATCGACGTGACCGGCCACCTCCAGCCGGGCCGAAACGTCATCGCCGTCGTGGTCGTCCACCACGGCGAAGGCACCTTCCATCACCTGGTGACCCGCGGCGGACTGCTCGCCCAACTCGAAATCCGCAGCGGCAAACGCACGCAGACCGTCGTTTCCGACCAAACCTGGAAACTCGCCGTCGATCCCGGTTACAACCGCCGCAGCCCGCGAATCAGTTGCCAGATGCCCCACGAGGAGCAGCTCGACGCCCGCCTCACCCCCGCCGAATGGGAGACGCCGGACTTCGACGACCGCAAATGGAAATCCGCCGTCCAGGTCGCCCCCGCTGCGAAAGGCCCCTGGGAGAACCTGACCCCGCGCGGCATCCCGCTCTTCGAGTACGAGCACGTCCGTCCGGTCCGCCTGCTCGACGCCCGCTTCGTCCACGCCCCCGGCCATGTCGAGGGCATCAACCTCAAGCGGGTCCTCTGGCCCGGCCGCACCGACTCGAACCATCGGGACTACCGCGGCGTCCTGGCCACCACGATCGTCAGCGCCGCCGCCCAGACCGTCCGCCTCTTTGCCCCGCCCGCCGGCATCGCTGAGTGGTGCCGCAACACCGATTGCACCTCGGCGTACCTCAACGGCCGCCTTCTGAACTTCAGCGACCGCGACCACGTGGACGTGCGGCTCCGCAAGGGCCCCAACTCCCTGCTCGCCGTCATCGATCGCCGCCATCACGAGGACGAGTGCATCTTCATCGCCGACGGTCCCAAGCCGATCGAACTGGCCAATCCCTTCGGTCCCGGCCGATGGGCCGCCGCCGGGCCGTTCCAACCGGACGACCCGCTCTGGGCCAAACTCAAAAAGCTCCGCTCGACCGACAAGGCGGGCGAGCTGGCCGACTGCTTCAAAGCGGCGACCGATCGCGACCTGGTCAGCGCCGATGTCCTGGCCCAGACGGTCCGCCGCGACGTCCTGCCCGGCCGCCCGCAGATCGTCGATCCGGACAACATGCTCGCCGACAACGAGGAACTCACCGTCATCCGCGGCGGCAAGAATGACATCGAACTCCTGCTCGACTTCGGCGCCGAACTCAACGCCCACGTCGGCTTCGAAATCGACGCGCCCGCCGGCGTGACCCTCGACGCCAATGTCTTCGAGGCCTTCTTCGAGGGCCAGCCGCAGTGGACCTGGCAGAACCACTCCAGCTTCCGATACGTCACCCGCCAGGGCCCCCAGCGATACCTGAGCTTCCGCCACTTCGGCGGCCGGTATCTCGCCCTGACCATCCGCAACCTCCGCGGCGAGCTGCGCATCCGCCGCCTCCACGCCCTCTTCGTCCACAACCAGGTCCAGCACCGCGGTCGCTTCGAGTGCAGCGACGACCGCCTCAACCGCGCCTGGCAGGTCAGCAAGCAGACCCTCCTGTGCTGCATGGAGGACACCTTCACCGACTGCCCGACCTATGAGCAGACCTACTGGGTCGGCGACGCCCGCAACGAGGCCCTCATCTGCCAGGCCGTCTTCGGCGAAGACCGCATCGTCCGCCGCTGCTGCGAACTGCCCGCCCTCTCGCTGCGGCAACAGCCGCTGACCGTCTGCCAGGTCCCTTCCGCCTGGACCGACATCCTGACCGCCTGGAGTTTCATGTGGGTCTTCATGGTCGCCGAGTACTTCCACTACTCCGCCGACCGCCGCACCCTCGGGCGGACGCTCTACCCCGCCATCCGCACGATGTTCAACAACATCCGCAGGAAGTTCATCGATCCCGATACCGGCCTGGTCCGCATCGACACCTGGAACATGTTCGACTGGGCCAACACCGACACCAACCATCCCATCACCCTCCACAACAGCATGTTCATGGTCCACGCCCTGCGGCTCTCCGCCGATCTGGCCAAGGCCCTCGGCAAGACCGCTGAGGCCCGCGAGTGGAGCCGGTGGGCCGACGAACTGGCCAAAAACATCAACGCCCACGCCTGGTCCGCCGACCGCCAGGCCTACGTCGACAGCATCCACGCCGACGGCCGGCCCAGCACCACCGTCTCGCGACAGACCAACACGCTCGCCCTCCTCTACGACATCGCCCCTCGCGACCGGGCCAGAAAGATCGAGCCGATCGTCCTGAACCCCGCCGGCAGGAACGTCGTCGAATACGGCAGCCCCTTCGCCATGTTCTACCTGCTCGAATGCTTCGCCAAGGCCAAACGGTTCGACCTGATCCGCAAGGACTTCGCCCGGATCTGGGGCGAAATGCTCGACGCCGGGTCCACCACCTTCTGGGAACACTGGCACAGCCCCTCCAGCGGCAAGTACCCCGCCCGCAGCTACTGTCACGCCTGGTCGGCTGGGCCCGCCTGGTTCCTCTCCCGCTACGTCCTGGGCGTCACGACCCTTACACCCGGCGGCGGCAAGGTGCTCATTCAGCCGGAGCTCTTCGGCCTGCGGTTCGCCCGCGGAACCATGCCCACCTTCGCCGGCGATATCCACATCGAGTGGACGCGAAGCGGCTCGGACCTGCTCGTCGAACTCGAGATTCCCGAAGGCATCCAGGCCCAGTTCGCCGTGCCCGACGGCTTCGACGCCAAGGCCATCGAGATCAACGGCAAGAGGCACGCCGGATCGCCGGCCAAGCCCATCCGGCTGCCCAGGACCCGCGCGGTCAGCCTCCGCCTGACCGGCCGCAAGCCAAAACGCTGATGAACGCCGAAAGGATTGCAACAATCCTGCAGATCGCCCTGATCGCCGGCAGCGTGGCGATCTGGGCCGCCGTCATTCGCGCTTGCGTCCGGCGACGCTGCCCGCTGCGGCTCGATCCCGGCCCTTCGCCCGAAGCCGTCCAACTCTCCCTCGGCCACGTCCTGGCCGTGGTTCTCATCCTGTGGATCGTCTCGTCGCTCGGCTACGGTGCGTTCGATCAGTTCGCCCCGCTGGTCGCCGATCCCGGAATCGACGAGATGGTTCGCGACACCGTTGTGCTCGTCCTCGGCGAGTGCGCCGCCGTCGCCTTCATGTTGCTGTACCTTGGCCTCGCCAAGCCCCTGGCCGGCCTCTTTCCTTCCGACCCCGCCAGCCGCGCCCTGCAAATCCCGCTTCGAGCCGCCCTTGCCTACGTGGCGGTCTTTCCCCTGGTCAACTACCTGCTGCTCTACCTGGGCATATTCCTGTCCGAAAAGGTCCTGCACCAGGAGGTTATACCGATTCACCCGGCCATGCAGCTTATCGATTCGCCTCAGGCCACCCCCGCGGTCAAAGCCCTGGTCATCCTCTCCGCTGTCGTCCTGGCCCCCCTGGCTGAGGAGCTTTTCTTCCGCGGCATGGTCCAGAACTATCTGCTGGCCGTGGTCCGCCGCCCCTGGCTGGCCATCGCCCTGTCCGCCGGCCTCTTCACCGCCGTCCACTCGCCGCTGTACCACACCTTCCCCGCCCTGTTCCTCCTTGGCGGTTCGTTCGGCTGGATATACTACCGCTACCGCAGCCTGGCCTACCCCATCGCCTTCCACACCCTCTTCAACGCCGGCACCTTCCTCTTCTATTTCCTGACCGGCGAACTGCAGTAGCCCAGCCTTCCGAGCACGCGCACCGCCGCCGGAAACGCCCAACGCTATCCGCGCCGCCTTCGCCTAACTCAGGGTCAGGAAGTCCAGCAATGCGAAGGCGAGTTCCACCAGCGCCACCGGCAACCCGAGGGCGAATTGATCCCAGAACCCCTGCGGATTCTGGCATCCTCCGCCCAGCACCGCCAGACCGCCCAGAACCACCGCCGCACCCGACCATCGCAACGTCGCCCGTTTCATCCTCAGCACTCCTGAAAGATGCGTTCCGCAAACCACGAGCCTTCCGGTACGAAGGTCAGGATACCCGCCGCCGGCGGACGATGCAACCGTTTTGGCCGCCATCCGCGGGTCCGCGGACTTGCGGCGCGGGCGGCTGCACCGGATTCATCCCTTTCGCATTTCCGGATTGCGTTGGTCGCGATATTTTTGTGTCAAAGCGGCCGGAGTCGCCGATATAATAATCCAAAAGTCAGAAACATTAGGGAGATGTTCCATGAAGCGACTGGCGGTCCTGTTGATGGGTTTGTCACTGACGTTGGCTTTGTCCTCCTGCGCCCTGTTCGAAAAGAAGAAGATGACGTCCGACACCGAGACGGACCAGATGGAAGACATCAGCCCGTCCGAAGGCGACCTGGACGCCCCTCAGCCCGGCTCCGACATCCAGACGATCACGCCGGATGACCCGGCCGGCGGTTACGGCACGCCGCCGACCACCCACGTGGTCCAGAAGGGCGACACGCTGTACAAGCTCGCCCGGCAGTACTACAACAACCAGAGCATGTGGAAGAAGATCTGGGAAGCCAACCGCGACGTGGTGCCCAATCCCAACCAGCTCAACGTCGGCACGACCCTGCAGATCCCGTAGGCGTCCGATGACCAACGCCACCGGGCTCGATACCCCTGTCCGCTACCTCAAGGGGGTGGGCCCCAAACGGGCCGATCTCCTGAACGATCTGGGGATCGGGACGGTTCGCGACGTGCTGGAGCACTTCCCCCGCCGCTACCGGTTCTTCGATCCGGTCGGCTCGATATCCGAACTACAGGTCGGACAGGAAGTTACAATCGTCGGCGAGATCACCCGGGTGGACTACCGGCGGTTTCCCCGTCCGCCGCGGATCACCTGCGTGGTGGCCGACCGCTCGGGGGAATGTCTGGTCAAATGGTTCAACTGCGGGTACCTGGCCGAGCGGCTCAAGGAAGGCCACTGGATCAAGATCCGCGGCAAGGTCTCCGAGTGGCGCGACCGGCTGATCTTCACCAACCCGCAATTCGAGCTGTTCGACGGCGATCCCGGGGCAATCGAGGACCAGGTTTCCCAGCCGATCTACCCTCACCAGGAGCAACTCGGCAAGGCCCTGATCCCGAGCCTGGTCCGCACCGCACTGGCCCAGTACGCTTCGTATCTGCAGGACTGGATGCCGCCCGAGCAGCGGGCGGCGAGCGGCCTCGTGGACCTGCCCCGTGCTTACCGCAGCATCCACGAGCCGGAGAGCGATGAGGACTGGCAGATCGCCCGCAAACGGCTGGCCTACGACGAGCTGTTCTTCATGCAGCTTGGCCTGACGATCACGCATCGCAACCGCCGCGCCGCATCGGTCCGCAAGCTCCACTGCACCGAAGCGGTCGACCAGCGGATCCGCAGCCGCTTTCCCTTCCAACTGACCGCCGCCCAGGACCGGGTGATCGAGGAGATTGTCACCGACCTGGCCTCGGAGCACCCGATGAGCCGGCTGATCCAGGGCGACGTGGGAGCGGGCAAGACGGTGGTGGCGCTGTACGCTGCGCTGGTCGCAGCGGCGAACCGGGCGCAGGTGGCGATCATGGCCCCGACGGAAATCCTGGCTGAGCAGCACTTCCGCAAGATCAACCAGTACATGGAGGGCGCCCGCGTCAGGACCGCCCTGCTGGTCGGAAATCTTCCTAAGAGCCGCCGGGCGGAGGTCCTGCGTCAGACGGCTGAGGGCGAGGTGGATATCCTGATCGGCACGCACGCGCTGCTGGAGAGCGACATCCAGTTCGCCGATCTGGCCCTGGTGGTGATCGACGAGCAGCACAAGTTCGGCGTCCACCAGCGGTTCACCATCCGCTCGAAGGGCGCGTATCCGCACTACCTGGTGATGACGGCCACGCCGATCCCGCGGAGTCTGGCGCTGACCGTCTTCGGCGACCTGGACCTGTCGGTGATCGACGAGCCGCCGCCCGGCAAGCTGCCGACGGTCACGCAGGTGCACAACTACAAGAGCGAGGAGAAGGTTTGGGAGTTTCTCAGCGGGCGGCTGGCGGCGGGCGATCAGGCGTACGTGGTCTATCCGCTGCTGGAGGATTCGGAGAAACTGGAGCTCAAGTCCGCGACGAGTTCAGCGGAGCATCTGACCGGGCGGCTGGCGCCGCACCGGGTGGGCTTGATCCACGGCCGGATGAAGGGCGAGGAAAAGCAGCACGTGATGGACCTGTTCCATCGCCGCGAGATCGACGTGCTGGTGGCGACGGTGGTGATCGAGGTGGGCATCGACGTGCCGGACGCCAACGTGCTGGTGGTCGAGCACGCCGAGCGGTTCGGCCTGGCCCAGCTTCATCAGCTTCGCGGGCGGATCGGACGCGCGGGCGGACAGGGATACTGCCTGCTGCTCTCGGATTCGCGCGGGCAGAACGCCCGCCAGCGCCTTGGCATCCTGGCGGAGACCGCCGACGGCTTTAAGATTGCTGAGGAGGACCTGCGCATCCGGGGGCCGGGCGAGTTTTTCGGAACGGCCCAACACGGTCTGCCCGAACTGAAGCTGGCCGACCTGGTCGAGGACTACGCGCTGCTGCTGGCGGCCAAGCAGGACGCCCAACGCCTGCTCCGTCAGGACCCGGACCTGAACTGGACTCGTCATCGCGAAATCCGCAGCGAACTCGTCCGCCGTCTGGGCCACCGCCTCAAACTCATCGAAGCGGCGTGAGCTGGCGAGCGTTAGTACCTGCGAAAACGTAGCATAAACGGCATGGAAAAGCTTGAATCGAGGGCAAAGCCCACTTATGCTGTCGCTTTGCTACTTAATATGGCGCAATTTTCCCTATAGATGATGACACTAGATATCCTGAAGTCACTTTCGAGTCCTTAAGGGTCTTGCGCACGATCCTGTTTCCGAAGTAGTCAGATGCCTCACGAATCGAACCAGTGACAGCAGCGATGTAGGCAACTCCGCGTAGCTACGAGAGCAATCGCATAGCATAATTATGAATAATTACTCAGTTCAATTTCACCAAAGAACAGGCCGATGAAGTACAATACGGATGATTCCGTCACTGCCGTGACTGTTGGTTCCCTCTTTGCAGCCATTGGGGGATTCTGCAAAGCCTTTCAACAGAATGGCGCGACCGTTTTTTGGGCAAGCGACAGGGACCGCTTTGCGGCCCAGACATTCACAGCCAACTTTCCTGGCGTTCGCTACCTTGAGAAACCAGTAGAGGATTTGTCAGTACATGCGGACCAACTGGAACCCATAGATGTCCTGACCGCAGGCTTTCCCTGCCAAGCATTTTCCATAGCTGGCGAAAAACGAGGTTTCGGCGATCCCAGAGGTCTGTTGTTCCTCCATATCATCAGAATAATAAATGAGTTTGGGAAGAAGAAGCCAAAGATACTTCTACTTGAGAACGTCAAGAATTTGAAAGCCCACGATAGAGGCCGCACGTTCAAGCGAATTCAGACAGAGATACAAAAGGCAGGCTACTGGTTTGGCGACGCAAATGCCAGAATAATGAATACGGCTGATTACACTGATATACCTCAGAATCGACAGCGAGTCTTTATGGTCGCTATGAGTCAGGCGCACTTCCCCACCAACTCCTTCATATTCCCCGACCCAACCCCAAACCTGAAGCTTCGGTCAGTGCGCTCTTTCCTCGACCTTGACCGGAAAGCGGACGAGGTTTTCTACTTCAAGCCTGATTCGCAGTACTATGATCTGTTTCGCAACGCCATAGAGACTGGGGGGCGTGGGTATGTCTACCAGTTACGACGAAGCTACGTTCGCAGGAATATGTCCGACATGTGCTTCACCCTTATGGCGAATATGGGCGAGGGGGGGCACAACCAGCCCGTGATCAAGGACCGATGGGGAATCCGGAAACTAACACCTAGAGAGTGCGCTCGCCTGCAGGGATACGAAGATGTATGGTTTCAGATCCCCTCGTCACTATCGAACAGTCAGATATACAAGCAGATTGGGAACTCTGTCACAGTCCCTTTGGTGGCACAACTGGCAGAAAGAATTGTGGAACTAATCCGGTTTCGAGACGAGAAGGCACAAAAACGATGAACTGGATCTTCGCAAGCAACAACGGTGGACGCGACAGCGGCTTTCACGACGCAGGCGTGGAAACGTTCAAAGGCAATTTCGACCGATACCTCGCTCGTGAGATGATTCAGAACAGTTTGGATGCTCGCCTTGATCCTAGCAGGCCTGTCCATATCAAGTTCGAACGGCTTCAGCTGTCTCGGAGTGATATTCCTGCCATGGATTCTCTCCAGAATACTTTTGCACAATGCGCGGAATACTGGAAAGAGGACGAGAAGGCCCGCGCCTTCTTCGAACATGCCAAGAAGCTTGCCGCAAGACGTGAGATCTCCGCCCTCAAGGTCAGCGACTATAACACAACTGGAGTTCCTGGAACCGATACTGATCGCACGAAAAACTGGTACCACTTGATACGGTGTGCTGGCTCGTCCTCAAAGGGAAGTGGCGAAGGAGGATCATTTGGCATTGGCAAGAATGCTCCATTCGCCGCAAGCAGGCTCCGAACGGTTTTCTACTGCACAAAGACCGTCGACGGTGGCGTGGCGTTTCAAGGCGTTTCTACATTGGTCTCCCATCACTTGCCTGATGGTTCAACGGCTCAGCCTACTGGTTTTCTGGGAAGCAGAAATGGCGCGTCAGTTCGTGTGCCCGAGCGGATTCCAGCTGCGTTTCAACGAGAAGAGTGCGGTCTCGACATCGTCGCTCTCGAGTACCCGTTTGCAGAAACTTGGCAGGATGATTTGGTCTACTCCGTTCTTGACAATTTCTGGCCAGCGATTGACTTTGGGGATCTTGTCGTAACCGTCGGCAATCAGATCATCAACCAGTCCAATCTTTCTGAGCTTCTGAGTGCTTTCAGTACCCGAGAAGACTTTACCGCCCACTTCTTCTACAAGGCACATAGATTGCCGAGTCAT
>JAAYCJ010000124.1 GCA_012729815.1 Phycisphaerae bacterium
GGCGGTGTTATCGTGGACGAAGCCGGTGTCGTCGCCGGGAATCATCGCGCCGAGCATGATGCGGAACGTGGGATCTGCGTTCCTGATCTGCGTGGCCCACGCGTTGAAGGATGTGGCGTAGGCTTCGTGATCGAAGGGCTGGGCGGCCTGGCCGGGCACCGAGGTGTAACCGTCACGTCCGAGTTCGTGGCCGATCATCCAGACGGTCCCCGGCGGGTACAGCTCGGGATGGGCTTGGATCAGATCGCGGACGGCATTGGGAGCGGGAGGGGTGGCGTTGCGGCCGACGGTGGGAATGTACTGGATCGGCTGATCGACGGCTCCGAGGAGCGGCCCCGGGGAATCGGCCAAGCCGTCGAGACACCAGCCGAACCCGCCCAGCGATCGATGGTCGTAGTCGGCCAGCGACCGTTGGACCCGCTGGGAATCGAAGACCACTCCGAAACGTTGACTAAGCTCGTGGGGCGCAGCGGTGCTCGGAGCGGCCATAATCGCACCGACAATCGCGCCCGCAATGACCTGGACAGTTCCCACTGCTCTCTCTCCCATGCATTGCGGTTGCCGCGGATGTGGCTGTTGATGGCCGCCATCCTATCACGACGGGCGTTGGCCGTCAACGGGTTTGCGCCCGCAGGCGGCGCGAGTGCAACGTTTGCCGTGTGGGTTGGCGGCGAGACGATTATCGGACTATGACGCCGTACAGGTGTTAGGTGATCGAGGAGGCGGCACAGGGTCGGGAGGGGGATTGGAGTCGAGATCGGAGCCGATATTGTTGGCGTGTAAGTCGTTGTGAATTAAGGAACTGTAGTCGACTTTCATGTTGAGGGCGGTTTTGTCCAGAATGATTAAAACTTTCCTTGACAAATGCCGAAACTAGCTTATATATACTGAGCAAACGCCGTGAGCAGTGCGTTTGCGTGCGTCCGACGGCGTGCAGAAAATTTGGTTTTTTCATTGACACGATGTCGGCGTGGGAGTAAATAACTACGAATATTTACGCACAAGCACTCATTCAGGACGTTGTTTGACAACCAGGTAGGCAGGAGAGTAGGAAACAACGGCGCGGGTTCCGCGGCGACGAAAACGCGGGGTCGCGTCTGGCGAGGCAGGTAACGTCGAGGTAACGGCGAACCGGGATGGTTGGTCGGCGAGGCGACTCGGGCGGTTTTTTGTTGACAATCGACCGAGGAGGCTTTAAGAGTAGTCTATCCGCAGGGCCGGGAGTTGTGATCGACGTTTGCCGAACAGATCCATTGGGGATCGTGACGTTAGTTTCTTTGGGTTCGATCGCCCTTGGATGAAAGGCGATCGAGATCTGGTTTTGGTAAGTTCAGGTCTGTTGTTTCTGTTTATGGAGGTATTTGCAATGTTGAAGCGCGTAGTGTTATCGCTGTCGGCGTTGGTGGCGGTCGGCGGATGTGCTTGCCTGCCGGGGCTGCCGAAGTGCTGGCTGTGCGCCGCGGGGTCGAGCCTGATGGACACGATCCTGGGCCCGGATGGCGCGGTTGGCACGCTGGTCAACAGCCTGCTGGGCGGTCTGATTCCGGCCGTCTAAGGCGGGTTGCTCCAAGACGTTCACATTTCTAACCCAATTGGAGGTAAGTACGATGAAGAAAGTTGCTTCGGTTGCGATTTTGGCGGCGATCGCTGGCTGCCAGTGTCTGCCCGGTCTGCCCAAGTGCTGGCTGTGCGCCGCCGGTTCGAGCCTGATGGACACCATCCTGGGTCCGGATGGCGCGGTTGGCACGCTGGTCAACAGCCTGCTCGGCGGTCTGATTCCGGCTGCCTAACCAGCAGAACATGAACGCAAGTTCATGACGACCTTGCCGCAGTCGAGAAACATGATGCTTCGGCGACGGCGGTTGGTGGAGTAAGGCACCCCATGGGGCGGCTGTGATCTGCCAGAACAAGGTCGATGGTGACTACGCTACGTTTTGTCTGATTACGACAAGAAGAGAGCTAGCTCATCAGCGATAGGATGAAAGACAAAGGCTGAGGGTTCCGAAAGGATCCTCAGCCTTGTTCTTTTTAGGGGGCGGCGTGAAACGCGGGATGGCCGGCGCGACGTGAGCGTCTTCCCCGGTGGAAAGGGCTGAAGTTTTTCGGGGGATTTTGCCGAAAACACAGATGGTAAGCTGTGTGCTTGGCGTGGTGACCCTTTTCAAAGGAGTGTCCGATGAAGCCCCGTTTCGCCGTGGGAAAGATCGCGTTGGTGTTGGTTTCGACGCTTGTCCTGGTCTCGGGTTGCTGCCCGGGGATGGCCCTGAGCCTGCTGGGTGCCTTGGGGTTGGCGGTGTTCAGCGGTGGTTCGGCGCCGCAGTAGCGTAATAGCGTTTACGGCAGACCCCTGGCCCATGGCGGCAGGGGTCTTTGTATGCGCATCGGCTTGGTCTTGGTCAGACCGCTTGACGAGGCCGTGACGGCAGCATAAGAGCAAAGGAGGCGGGGTCAGGGGCGTTGTGTCGGGTAACGAACAAGCAAAGAAGCAGGAGAACTTGCGATGGGACGGAGCCGCTGGTATCGCGTGTTCGTAATCGCGCTGGGCTTGGCTTCTGCCGCCGTGCTGCCCGGAGCCGGGTGCCTGGAGGTGGTCGGGACGCTGCTTCCCGGGCAGACGATCGAGGACGTGACGCCGGCGAAGGCTTGCGAACTGATCCAGGCCCCGCCGGTCGATGGGGATTTCGTGATCATCGACATCCGCACCCCCAGCGAGTACGAGGCTGAGCATCTGGAGGGGGCGGTCAATATCGACTACTACGCCGAGAGTTTTCGGGAGGAGCTGGAAGCCCTGGACAGGGAGACCACCTACCTGATCTACTGCCGAACCGGCCGGCGGGCGGCTGGAGCCCTGACGATCATGCAGGAGTTGGAGTTCATGCACGTTTACAACATCGCCGGTGGAATCGTGCGATGGAACGCCGATTCGCCTCCCTGCGATCAGTAGCGTCGCAGTGGAAGGCTCCTGTGGCGCCTATGGCGGTTGATTTTGGCCGCTGATCCCGTACAATGCTCCTTTTAATCCCCGAATGTGCAGGCCGTGGTGGCCCTCAGCGGGGGCAGGAAGGGTCCATTGTAGAAAGGGTCAAGATGCTCAAATCAAGGAACGTGGCGTGGGTGGTGTCGGTCGGCATCAGTCTGGTATCGGGATGGGGCTGCTCGACGGTTCTGGACCCGAATACGACGGATCCGAACCAGTTTGATCCATCGGCGTTTTACGTCAACATTCAGGTCGATGCCGAGTTGCAGGAGGGGGAGGGGTACCTGACCGGGCTGAAGCGGATGACCGATGAGCTTGAGAGCCGGGGTATCAACGCCACGATCTATGTTTCGGCCGATTTCGCCAGTGCGCACGCAGCCGAGGTGCACGGGCTTTACGGTAAGGGCTTCGAAATCGCGTTGCACGGTTACTCGACCGGCGAACAACTGGCGACCATGACCTACGACGACCAGAAGGATGTGCTCTGCCGAGCCTTGGCCGCGGTCAAGGGCTGTGCCGCCTGCGGCGTTGGCCAACCGGTGGTGGGTTTTCGTCCGCAGTACTTCAGCCAGAACGCCGACACCTGTAAAATACTGGACGAACTGGAGTTCGAGTACAACAGCGGATACAAGGTGGGCGTGCAGGACGCCGACGGGTTCACTCCGCAGGCTGACCCCGTGCCGGCTGATGGACGCAGTTTTAACGTTCTGGCCATCACGACGACCAGTCATGAAGAAGAATTGATTTACCTGTGTGACATTTCTTGTGCGATGGCCCATCAGTTCACTCCCGAGCAGTTCGGCGAGTTGCTTTCAGCGGCGGTTCAGGAGTGCCGACAGAATGGACGGCCGCTGGTGGCTCTGTTCCACGGCTGGTACACTGGCGACAGCGATACCTACGACTACTGGACGAAATTCACCGCCTTCCTGGACGAGCTCGAGGCCCTGGAGAACATAAGCTTCGTCACAAGCCGTCAGCTTGTGGACCTGTACGAGGGTGACGACTGATTCCTTATCGGACCCTTTCAGGACCGATCATCCGATCAAGTAAACCTTTTGGCGGGCCGTCGGCGGTGGTATAATTCCACGTTTCGATCGGCAGTGCGCCGGCCGTTTGCGGTCGGTTGGATGGACAAGCAAGGAAAGTCTATGATGGACCCTCTTGTGTTATTGGAAGCCCGCGCCCTGGTGAAGCGGTACGGGGGGCGGACGGTGGTGGACGAGGTCTCGTTCCAGGTTGGCCAGGGCGAGATCGTGGGGTTGCTGGGCCCCAACGGGGCGGGCAAGACGACGTCCTTCCGGATTGCGGTGGGGATGATCCGGCCGGATGGCGGCCGGGTGGTCTTCAACGGCCAGGACGTGACCGACCTTCCGATGTACAAGCGGGTGCAGTTGGGGATGGGTTACCTGTCGCAGGAAAGCTCGGTATTCACCCGCCTGACGGTGGAGGAGAACCTGCTGGCGATCCTGGAGACCTTGCGGATTTCGCGTCGCCAGCAGCGGGAGACGGCGGAGCACCTGCTGGGCCAGTTCGGACTGCTCAAGCTTCGCCGCCAGCAGGCGCGGACGCTTTCGGGCGGCGAGAAGCGAAAGCTGGAGATCGCGAGGGCCCTGGTCATCAAGCCGGCGCTGATCCTGCTGGACGAACCGTTCAGCGGTGTGGATCCCAAGGCGGTGGAGGATCTCCAGCGGGAGATCAAGCGGCTGCAGCGCGAACACAACATCGCCATCCTGCTGACCGACCACAATGTGCGGGAGACCCTGCGGACGACGGACCGGGCGTACATCATCCACGAGGGCAAGCTGATGGCCCAGGGACGTCCGCCGGAACTGGTGCGAAATGAGCTGGTCCGCAAGACGTACCTTGGCGAACACTTCCGGCCGGAAGAGGTCGAACAGACCATTCCGTAGACCGTTGGCAACGGATTTCCAACCTTTCCGGATCGACCCATGAAGCAAGGCGGCCCCAAAGGCGGCGGCATCGACTGGAAGACGACGATCGGCAAGCTGGTCCTGATCGCCGCGGCGGTTCTGGCGATCTGGTTCCTGATCGCCCAGTTCATGGATGACTCGATGCTTCGCTACTGGAAGTTTCGGTCGAAGAAGGTGCACGATACCGCCGAGCACGTCTTTGGGTTCTTCAGCTACTATAAGGAAGTGGTAGCGCTGGCGCTGCTGGTCTGGGCGTGTCTGATTGCCGGGACCAAAAGCGAGAAGTGGCGTTTCATCATGCAACTGCTGCTGGCGGCGACGTTGGTGGCGGTGCCGGTGTGGTTGGGCAAGATAGCGGTTCCACGGGTTCGCCCGAAGTGGTTCCAGGGGACGCGTTGGACGGAGAGCTTCCAGAACGTCACGGAGAAGTTCGGTGAGATGAGCCTGAGCACGATCTTCTCGCCGGCGGCGTACAAGGACCAGTCGTTCATTTCGGGCGACGCGGCGATCGCGTTCGCAATTTCAGCGGTGTTCGCGTGTCACTTTCCGGCGCACCGCGCGATCTTCTACGTGCTGGCCGTCGGCTGCGCGGTCAGCCGGTTCGTCTTCCTGCACCACTGGCCCAGCGATATTTTTCTGGGCGCGGTGGTGGGCTACCTGGTCGGTCGGGCGGTGCTGGTGCTGACCGGCGACGTCCGGGTGGGGACATGAGCCGCAGGATCGCCAGGGTGATCACGCGGCTGAACGTCGGAGGGCCGGCGTACCAGGCGGTCCTGCTTTCGCACCTGCTTTCCTCCCGCGGCTACGAGACTCTGCTGATCGCGGGTCGCTGCGAACCGCACGAGCCGCCGTTCGACCGTCTGCTGCGGGAGTATCCCTGCGAGGTGGTGTTCTGCGAGCATCTTCGGCGCAGCATCCACCCGGTTCGCGACGCCGCAGCGATGGTGGAAGTGCGGCGGATACTGCGGCGGTTCGGTCCGGACCTGGTGCACACGCACACGGCCAAGGCGGGATTGGTGGGGCGTCTGGCGGGCCGCGAGGCGGGGGCGAGGCGTCTGGTTCACACGTTCCACGGCCACGTGCTTGAAGGGTACTTTTCGCCGCCGGTGCAGTGGGCGGTCCTGAAGGCTGAGCGGCGTCTGGCGAAGATGACCGACCGGCTGGTGACGATCAGCCGACGCCTGGCCCAAGACCTGGAGCAGCGGTTCGCCCTGGCTCCGGCTCAGAATATCCGGGTGATCGAACTGGGTTTGCCGCTCGAGCGGTTCCTCTCGCTTCCAGCGGGCGGACCATGGCGGCGGCGGTTCGGGATCGCCGAGACGGCGGTGGTGATCGGTTCGCTGGGCCGGCTGGTGCCGGTCAAGAACCACGCGAGGCTGATCGAGGCGGTCGCGAGCCTGGGCGGGTTGTTGGCGAAGCGCGACGTACACGTTCTGATCGGCGGGACCGGCCCGCTGGAGGCGCAGCTTCGCCGGCGGATCGCGGAGTTGGGCCTTTCGTCGCGGGTGCACCTGGCGGGTCTGGTGGAGGACCTGCCGGCGTTCTACCGCGAGGTTGATCTGGCGGTGTTGACCAGCGACAATGAGGGTACGCCGGTCACCCTTCTGGAGGCCCAGGCGGCGGGACGGTACGTGATCGGGCCGGCGGTCGGCGGCGTACCCGACGTGATTGGTCCGGCGACGGGCCGGGTGGTGTCGCCCAATACGGCGGACGCCTATGCCGAGACGCTGCGGGAGCTGTTGGAACGGGACGCGTTGCCCGCGGTCGGCGAGGCGGACCGTCGCGCGGTGGTCGAGCGGTTTTCGCCGGAGCGTCTGGTGGATGATATCGACCGGCTGTACCGGGAGCTTCTGGACTGAGGGCCGGCGGACGCGAGCGCGCAAACGCCGAGGGAAAAGCGAGAAGTGCATGGAACAGAACCAAACGGATGATGGGCGTAAACAGGTTCGGGCCAAGGCATATCAGCAGAGCCAGTTGCAGCTCGGCGTGCTCGAGGAGGTCTGCACGATCTTGTTTCTGGTCGTGTGGGTCTACCTGGCGGCGGTCGTCGTGGATCGACTTGGTCTGAACAACCGGTACGCCCTGCTGCTGGTGTTCGGGGCGATCCTGTACTTTTCGTATCAGGCCGCGCTGTTCGTGCTGGACTACCTCGGCGGATACCGGTTGGAGCACCGGTACGATCTGAGCACCGAGAGTCTCGGCCAGTGGCTGTGGCGGCATACCAAGGCGGTGGTGTTGTGGGGCGTGCTTTTGGGAGTTCTGGTGGCTGGGCTCTATACGGCGGTGTGGTACGTGCCGTACTGGGCGTTTTGGTCGTGGCTGGCGTGGATGCTGCTGACGGTATTGCTGGCGCAGGTGTTTCCGGTGGTCATCCTGCCGCTGTTCTATCCGAGCGAGCGGCTGGAGGATGAAAGCCTGCTGGAGCGGTTTCGGCAGCTTTCGGAGGGGACGGGGATTTCGGTGGAAGGGGTCTACCGGTTGGAGTTGAGCAAAACGACGCGGAAGGGCAACGCCATGCTGGCCGGCCTGGGCCGGACCCGGCGGGTGCTGCTGGGCGATACCATCCTGGACAAGCTGGGCCCGGAGGAACTGGACGTGGTTTACACCCATGAACTGGGCCACCACGTGCGGCGGCACTTTCCGAAGCTGCTGGTCGTCCACGCCCTGGCTAGCGGGATGCTGTTTGCCCTGCTGTACGTCCTGCTCGACGGTTTCGCCGGCGCCTCGGGCCAAGCGGTGGCCGAATCGATCGTCCGGCTGCCGGTGGTGGCGCTGGTCATGTCGCTGTTCTCGTTCCTGCTGCGACCGGGTCTCAACGCGATCAGCCGCCACTTCGAGCGTCAAAGCGACCGCTATGCCCTGGAACGGACCGGCTCGGCCGAGCCGTTCATCCGGGCGTTTGACGCCCTCGCCGAACAGAACCTGGCCGACCCGAGCCCGTCGCGCTGGGTGGTGATCTTCTACTACGATCATCCGCCGATCCACGAGCGGGTGGCGATGGCGAGACGGTGGCAGGAGGGGGAGCGGTCGGCCTCCTGAAGCAGGCGTTGGCGACGAGGTTACCGGGCTGCGGGACTGAAAACTTAGGCACGGCCGCGTATGATTGGTGTAAGCTTTTCTTGCTTGGAGGGAGTAACTCTAATAGAATACGCTAACCGCCTGCGCAAGGGTCAGGCGGACGGGCAAGTCGATCGTGCGAGGACGAAAAAAGAATGAGCAATAGCCGTGTGCCGAAGATGATGTTCTTTACGAAGGGCGTGGGCAAGGACAAGACGAGCCTGCAGGCCTTCGAGGCGGCGCTGCGAAACGCCGGGATCGCGCATCTGAACCTGGTGAAGGTCAGTTCGATCTTCCCGCCGGGGTGCAAGATCGTGGGCAAGAACCGGGGCATCAAGAAGCTTCAGCCGGGCCAGGTGACGCACGTGGTGCTGGCCGAGTGCCGGACCAATGAGCCGAACCGGCTGGCCTGCGCGGGCGTTGGTCTGGCGGTGCCGGCGTCGGGCCAGAACTACGGGTACATTTCGGAGCACCACGGGTTCGGACTGACGGAGAAGAAGTGCGGCGACCTGGTTGAGGATATGGCCGCGACGATGCTGGCGACCACGCTGGGCATCGAGTTCGACCCGGATACCGACTATGACTCCCGGCGGGAGATCTACCGCATGTCGGGCCAGATCGTCGAGAGCCGGGCGATCGTGCAGACCGCTGAGGGCGACAAGACGGGCCTGTGGACGGCGGTGGTGGCGGCGGCGGTGTTCGTGCCCGCGGACGACGAGTAGATTGACGTCGCCTCGGAGAGCCGCGACCGCGAGGGAGCGGAGTGTGCGTGGTTCGGTCCAGTAATCTTGAGGTGTAATGATGGGCGGGGAGGACGGACATCACGGGGGCAGGGACGCGTTGCTGTCGGGCCAGGCGATCGAACCGCTGAAGGTCGAAGGCGGGCAGCAGGTCGTGGACCTGATCGAGAAAATCTACGCGCATTCGGGCTTCAATGCCCGGCGGCTGGCCGATGCGTGCCGGATCTACTGCCGGATGCTGGAGGACCGGACGACGGTGGCGCTGACGATGGCCGGGGCCATGACGCCGATCGGGATGTCCGGGCCGATCATCGAGCTGATCCGAAACGGCTTCGTGGATTTCATCATCAGCACCGGGGCCAATATCTACCACGATCTGCACCGCCCGTTCGATCTGCCGATGGTGCAGGGGCACTGGGCGGTTGACGACAACGCGTTGGCCGAGGAGGGCGTGGCTCGGATTTACGACGTGTTCATCACGGAAGACGAGTCGCTGGACGTGACCGACGAGGTTTTCCGCAACGCGCTGATGACGATCCCGGCCGACACGCCGATCTCGACGGCGCAGCTGCATCACCATCTGGGCCGCGTGTTCGGCCAGGTGGCGCCGCATCCGGAGAAATCGTTCCTGGTCGCGGCGGCCGAGCACGACGTGCCGGTCTACACCAGTTCGCCCGCGGATTCGTCGGTGGCGATCGCCGCGGTGGTGCCGTACATCCATGAGCACCGAATCCTGATCGACCCGATGATGGACCTGATGGAGACGACGGCAATCGTCTGGAACGCCGAGAAGAACGGCGTGGTCGAATTGGGCGGCGGGTCGCCCAAGAATTTCTACCTTCAGACCCAGCCGATCATCTGGATGGCGTTCCAGAAGGACCTGGCCAGCGGCGGGCACGACTACTTCATCCAGCTCACGACCGACGCGCCGCACTGGGGCGGGCTGTCGGGGGCGACGCCGCAGGAGGCCAAGAGCTGGGGCAAGATCAAGGACGCCGCGGTCAACAACGCGGTGGTCTACTCGTGCGCGTCGATCACGTTTCCGCTGCTGGCGGGCTACGTGCTGTCGAAGCAGCCGCCGCTTCCGCCGAAGCGCCTCTTTGGCCGGCGGGAGTCGCTGGTCAACCAATTCATCGAAGAAGGACGCCGCAGCCCGCGGCTGCGCGAGCAGTGGGATCGGGCCCAGGCGTTCCTGGACAAATACCCCAAACTCAAGGACCTTTGGAAATGACCGATTCGCTTCCGCTGAACTTTCTGGGATTGCCCGCATCCGACGCCGACTATCGCCGGGCGCGCTACGTGGTCTGGCCGGTGCCGTACGACGCGACGGTCTCGTTCCGGACCGGGAGCCGCGAAGGGCCGCTGGCGATCATCGCCGCCTCACGGCAGACCGAGCTGTTCGATCCGCAGCTCGGCCGGGAGATCCACCAGCCCGGCGTGGCCACGCTCGACTTCTTCGAGCCGGACGTCAGTTCGGCTGAGGCGACGATGAACGCCCTCTTCCGCCGGGCGAAAAAACTCGTCGCGGACGGCAAGTTCCTGCTGACCCTCGGCGGCGAACACAGCATCAGTTCGCCGATCATCCGGGCCCACAAGCCGAAGTTCAAAGGCCTCTCGGTTCTGCACATCGACGCCCATCTGGACATGCGCGCCGCGTGGCAGAACAGCCCCTTCTCGCACGCGTGCATCATCCGGCGGGTCCACGAAATGGGCATACCGACGGTCTCGGTCGGCATCCGCAACGTCTCGCAGGAGGAACATCGGTATCTCAAGAAAAGCGGAGCGACGGTGGTCTTCGGCGAGCAGGTCCACCGCGATCGCGAAGGCTCGATCCGCCGGGCGATCGAGGCGCTGTCCGACCAGGTTTACCTGACGATTGACATGGACGGATTCGATCCGGCCTATGCTCCAGGCACGGGGACTCCCGAGCCGGGCGGGTTGGACTGGTACGCGGTCAACGACCTGCTGACCGAGATTGCCCGCACGAGGACCATCGTCGGCGCCGATATCGTCGAGACCATGCCGGCGCCCGGGCAGGTGGTCACCGAGTTTCTGGCGTCGAAACTCGCGGTGCGGATCATCGCGCTGACCCAGATGTTCGAGAAACGCGGCAGAGGCGGGAAATAGACATGACTTCACGCGAGCGGCTGCTCTCGGCCCTGGCGATCGGGCCGACCGACCGGGTGCCGATCAGCACCTATGAGCTGGTCGGTTTCGACGAACACAGTTGGTACAATCAGCAGGCGTCTTACGCGCCGCTAATGGACCTGGTGCGGGAGAAGACGGACTGTCTGTACATGGCGTACCTGCCGGGGCCGCGGCTGAGCAACCCAGCCGATGCGGTGCGCACGACCGACGGTTCGCCGGAGGGCGACTGCGTCGAGTATCGCGAGCATCGCCAGGGGGCGTCCCGATTCATCCGCACCGTGTACCATACGTCCAAAGGCGACCTTTCGAGCGAGCATCGGATCGACGACGACATCTACACCACCTGGACGCTCGAACATCTGCTCAAGACGATCGACGACCTCGACAGGTACCTTGCGATCTCGTGGGAGCTGCCCGAGTTGGACCTGAGCGGTTTTGCCGAGACTCAGCGGCGGTTGGGCGATCGGGGAATCATGATGCCGTCGCTGTCCGACCCGATCTGCGTGGCCGCCGATCTGTACGAGATGGGGCAGTTTCTGATCCTCGCGCTGACCGAGACCGATCGGATGCGCTATCTGCTGGACGTCGAGCACGAACGGCAGATGGCCCATCTGCGGGCGGTGCTGGAGGCGGGCCGAAAAGCGGGCGTGGACTGGACGGCGGTGGTATTCCGCATTTGCGGACCGGAGTATGCGACGCCGCCGTACCTGGGGCCGGAACATTTCGCGATGTTTGTCACGCCGTACGTGCGGCGGATGTCGGACCTGCTTCACGAGTACGGCGCGAAGATGCGGCTGCACAGCCACGGCAAGATCGCCCGCGTGCTCGACGAGATTATCAAAACGGAACCGGACGCCCTCGATCCGATCGAAGCCCCGCCGGACGGCGACATCACGCTGGGCGAGGTCAAGAAGCGCATCGGCGACCGGGTGTGCCTGTTCGGCAACATCCAACTGAAGCTTCTGGAGCACGGGCGGCCCGAGCAGGTGCGGCAGTTCGTAGTGGATGCGTTCGAGCAGGCGAAGGCCGGCGGCGGCTACGTGATCATGCCGACTGCGGCGCCGATCAACACGCCGCTCTCGCCGCGAACGCTCGAGAACTACCGCGTGTTCATCGAGACCGCCCTGGAGTTCGGGGCGTACTGATCGGCGAATTGGACGAAGGATGCGATACGACCTGATCCGCAAACGGCCGGTGCTGGCGTCGGGCATACTGGCGGTCGGAGTCGTCGTCTACTGGCTGGTGCAGCAGCCGCGGCTCTGGACGCTGGCCGACCCGTTGATCGATCCGTACTGGATCGTGATGAGCTGGGTGTGGTTCGTGCCGATCGCGGTCTCGGCCATCTTCGACTCGCACCGGCGCCGGCGCTTCTGGCTGGTGCTGGCCTACGCGATTCTGACCGGCCTGCTGGCGGCGCGGCGCGGATACTTCGTGGTGCCGGTGATCCCGCTGCCGACGGCTCTGGTGGCGCTGCCGCTGTTCCTGGTGGTCAATCTGGGTCTGGCGCTGCTGGCGGAAGGCATTTCGCAGGACATCCTCAAGCACCTGCGGCGGTTCGATTTCGACGGTTGGTGCCACGCGTGCGGGCGGGTGCTGTTCGACGAGGACCGCCAGTCCGCTTCGTGCCCGCGCTGCGAGGCCCCGCCGTCGATGGCGTGGGGCGCGGATGAGCCGGACGAACCGGGCACGCCGCGCGACCGTCCGACAGGTTCGTTGCGATTTGGCACCGTGGTGACGGCGGCGTGTTTTCTGATCCCGCCGGTCTACTTCCACCTGGCCCTCAGCGATGAGGCGGCGCTTGGGCGGGTCGCCGCGGGCCAGGACTGGTCGCAGGGCGCAGCGATCTTTCCGCTTCGGCCGACCGACGTGCTGGCCCCGCAGTTTCGCGTGCTCTGGTCGACCGGGCCGACGCCGGTGCGGCTTGACGTACTGCCGGTGCCGTTCGAGTTGAAGTCGCGGGCGCGGGCCGAGGCGTATCGGACGGTGATCGACCGGCAACTGAGGCAGGCGGGACTGTCGCGGCTGCCGATCCCGCTGCTGGACCCGTTCGAGGTCAACCACCGCCTGTCCTGGGCGAAGTTCGCGCCGGTCGGGTCGCTGCCGTTCTCAGCCGGCGCGGTGTCGCTGGCGCCCGGCGATCCGGGACGCCTGCGGCTGAGCTTTCACGAGTGGTCGGCGCAGATCGCAGTGGCGGAACCGATCGAGCAGGCGGCGGTCGAGGGGCCGGTACAAATGCTGGCTTTGCGGATCGGCCAGGGCTACTGGACGTTCCTGGAGTACGGCGGAATGGCGCAACTGTACTACACCTCGCCGCAGTTCGGGCTGGGTCCGCCGGTTCAGCCGACCGAGTTTCCCGACCGCTTGGGGATTCCCAGTGGCAATGCGCCGCTGCCGATTGACCCGCCGGTCATCAGCCGGTAGAATGCCTGCCGACGGGTAAGGGTTTTCTTTTCCAACATGGAGGTGACGAATGTTGCGGATTTCCTCGCGCCTGGTCCTCGGTCTGGCGGTCCTTTGCGGTCTGGTCCTTGCCGGCGGCTGCGACAAAAGCGGCCTGAGCATGACCAAGAAAGACAGCGTGCCGCAGGTGAGTCTTGACGGCCACGCGGCCGGCAAGAGCATGTTCAAGAAAGCGGTCAAGGGAGACGACGGGATTCTTGAGATCGGCGAACCGGTCAGCGTCGCACCGGTTTTCTCGTTCGAACTGAAGGATCCCGCCAAGTACGGCGAGATTACCAACACGATCATCAACATTTTCGAGGCGGATGGTGCACAGGCGATCTTCGCGGTCTTTCCGGTGGATCAGAAGGTTGAGACATTGATGAAGGCCGGCGAGGCGTACAATCTCGGCGCCCCGCCGGACAACCTGAAGGTGGTCAACCTGCGGAACGAGATGGTCGAAGGCGTGCAACTCCAGCCGGGCACCAAATATAAGATGACGTTTACGATTGCCGGCAGTAAGAAGAGCGACACCGCGGTCCTCACGTTCAAGACCCAATAACATCTCGCAGCCGACGCCGGTCGGCCGCCATTGCAGGTAAAAACGCGCCTCGGCGGGGCAGCAGTGCGCTGCCCCGCCGAGCCTCTTCCATCCCTTCCTCCCAGGCCGGTCTCGGCCGTCCCACCGCCATGCCCAACGCATCCCGTTGATCCACCCGTCGGCCGAAACCCGCAGTTTCCTTTCCTCCCTCAAGACACGATAGAGCAACCGCCATGCCATCCGACGGTGGATACGCCGGACGGGCTGGTGGCGGATTCTATCGGACCTTCACGGGCCTGATGCGGCGTATGGCCCTGCCGTCGGTTCATTTTGCGTATTTTCACCCATCTTCCGAGCCATGCCATCGTCACGCCGTGTCGGTTGCCGTTGGAAGGCCCATCACAATGTTGGGGTTGTGGCCGCCGTGAGCGTGGAGTAGCATGGATCCATCAAGGTCTGCGGCACGCCTGATGCCTGATGATGGTGAGGAAGGAACATGACGATGCGCAGAGCGGAAGTCGGACCATGCGGGAATATCTGTGGCGGTTGCCCGGATTTTCGGGTACTCAAGAAAGGCGACGACGCCTTTCGCCGACAGGTCGCCGCGAACCTCACCCAGGAGGTCGGACGGCCCGTATCGCCCGAGGAAGTGGGATGCGAGGGCTGCTGGGGCGGTATTCACAACGCATTGGCGGCGTCCCTGGAATGCCGGATACGACAGTGTGCGGACGGCAAAGGCTTCGCCACCTGCGCCGAGTGCGGCGATTTCCCC
>JAAYCJ010000125.1 GCA_012729815.1 Phycisphaerae bacterium
GAGACGGACTTCGGGGCCGGGGCCAACACGGTCTTCGCTGACGGCCACGCAAGCTTCCGGCGCAAAGCGGATGCCCTGGAACTCGGCGTGCGCTACCTCACCACCGGCTTGTGGTTTTATGTCTGGTAGGACGAACGCGAAGGCCACGTGCCCGGAACAACCAAACCCCTCTTCAGGAATTCCGTGATGTCACAGCCAATGGGACCTTTCGTGGTCGGAACCGACCAGGGCGAATCTGGCGAGATGACCATCCCCCGTTACGTCGGAGGCAAGCCGGGTCTGCCGGTCGAACCGATCGCCAACCTCGTTTGTCCGGTGCGGGTCCACCGGGCCGAGTTCCCCGAGGTCTCCGGGCGGGTCTACGTCTACTGCCGTTTCAGGCCGCTGGCCATGAACCCAGCGGACTTCGTGGATGATCGACCCGCGTGCCGCCAGACCGTGACGCTGGGCATGGCGCCGCACGCCGAACGTTGCGAGGCTGTGACCTTCGGGATCGTTGATGACGACCGCGCTTCCGCCCGTGGCCAAGCCAATTACGTGCCGGGCCTGTTCAACGGCGAGATCGAATACTTCGGCATGTACGCGCGACCGGGCTCAGCCTACGACTTCAAGATTCACATCGACCTCGACCGGCAGCGACTGACCGCGTGGGTTGCCGGGGCGGGCGACGACGAGTGGTTTCCCTTGGCCGTCGACGCAGCCCTGGCCTATCCCGTGCGGGCCATCGGCAGTGCTCGGATCGACCAGCTCGACCAGGCCGCCGGCATTGAGCGGCTCGTGGTTCAAGGCGAACCGTGGCCCGACGGAGAGGCGCTTGAAGATACCAGCAATGAGCCTGCCTGTGATCTGCGTTACCAGCCGATGCGTTCGCTGTGGCGACGGGCGGATCGTCACGTCACGGTGGCCCGTACGCCAAAGCATCAGGTGATTCGCTGGAGCGGCTATTGGCCCGGCTGGTGGCTGGGCTTTCCCGACGTGGTCCAGACCGGTCCGACCAGCCTGATCGCCACGCACAACGACGGCCCCGGCCACGGCGGAGGCGGACGAATCTGGCTGCGGCACAGCGACGACCTGGGCCAGACGTGGCCGCGATCGACGGTCCTGCACTACGGCGGCGGCAACTGCCCGCGCCTGCAGAAGCTGCGTGACGGTTCGCTGCTGGTGACAGCCGATCTGTACGCCAATCCGTATCACAACATCTTCTTCCGCAGCGCCGATGCCGGGCGCACGTGGAAGCAGGTCGGCCGGCTTGATCCGGTGGCGGCGGGCGGGCATGACTGCTGCGTGCCGAGTCGGGTCACTGAGATGTCCGACGGTTCGTGGTTGGTCGTCGGCACGTGGGCGCCGAGCAAGCCCTTCGAGTGCACACGGGGCGAGGTCTTCGAATTCTACCGTTCACCCGATCAGGGACAGACCTGGCAATGGTACAACAGCCTCGAGGAGAACCCTCGAGGAGTCAGCGAGGCGAGTATCGTGCCGCTTCCGGACGGCCGATGGTGGCTGGTAGCCCGTGAGGGCTATTGCCTGCTGCCGGGAGTGCGGTGCTGGTCCGACGATGAGGGCCGTACCTGGAGCCGGTTTGAGGAACTGCCGTTCGGCATTCACGGCCGGACCTGCGCGGGGCTTTTGAGCGACGGCCAGATCATGACCACCTTTCGGGCCTGCTACGGACCGATCGGTTTGTGGGCGCACGTTGACACCCCGGACGCCCAAGTGCCGCCGTTGGCTGTAGGGGTACACTTCAACGACCGCCGAACCGTCGGGCTTGGCCCGGACGGCCTGCACATCGCAAGCGACGGGTCGCGCGGGCAGCTCACCAAGTACGTCCTGCGATGCCCCAACGGCTCCGAGACGCGCCTGGACGTGACGGTTGAGGTGAAGGTTCTGACCAACCGCGGTCGCGCCGCCTCGCTCGGCGTGCCTTACGTGGGACGCCTGCGCATCTTCTCGGACCACGCCGAGTTCGCCCACGATCCGGCCTTGCGAGTGGATCTGACCCCGGGACAATTCCATACCCTCCGCATTCTCAGCGAGAATCGGCAGGCGGTGGTCTTCGTGGACGGCCAGGAACGGATTCGGTTCCGACCGCCGGTGCAGAAGGCTGCGCCACTGGCTTGGTCGCCGATCATACCGTCAGTCTACCAGTTGGAGTTCGGCAACGAAGCGGCGGAAGCTTCGCAGGCCGCCTTCGACTGGGTGCCTGAGATGGAACGGTCGAGTGCAGCGGCGCAGCCGGCCAACGACGAGGCCCTTCCCTCCGGCGACCTGACCTCCGTCACGCCCGCGACCATCACGCCCGCCGCCACCGGCCACAGCATCTGGCGGCGGATCGAGGCGGCGTATGCCGACGAACGCGGCGAGTACTACCGCGTTGCCTGGAAGGCCGCCGACGGCGTGTTCCCGGACCAGTACCAGCTCGATCACGTGATCGAGGTCGAAGCCAGCGTCTCCGGCTGCGATCAGGGCTACTCCGGATGGACGCAGCTTGAGGATGGCCGCATTCTCGTGCTCAACTACACCGACGACACCGCCCGCTGGAACCGTGACATGACCTGGCCGCCGCTGGGCGTCGCGTGGATTCGCGGGACCTTCATTCACCCGGAAGACCTGCCAGACTGACAGCCCTTCATCCGGAAAAGGAGTCGGACAATGACTTCGGCATTTGACCCGAAGAACGGACAGTGGCGGATCGCCTGGCCCCAGCGGATCTCCCGCCACGACCTGATCTATCTGACCCCGCCCGACGACCCGATGAACGGTCTGGCCGTCGGCAACGGCGATCTGGGGGCGATGCTCTGGTTCGAGCGCACCCGCATCGTGATCGTGGTTAACAAGTGCGACCTGTGGGACGACGCTGCGTTCGATCAGCCGTTCAGCAACTGGGACGGCGATCAGGAGGAGTTCAGCACCACCCTTCGCCACGGCGGCCGCATCGTCATCGACTTCCACCAGCCGCTGTTCGACCTGTTCTACATGAAGGATGCCTGCGC
>JAAYCJ010000126.1 GCA_012729815.1 Phycisphaerae bacterium
CCTTGATCCGGAGTCCGATCGTGCTGAAACTGGGCGATCTTTGTCTGGACATTCCGCTGTTTCAGGCCCCGATGGCCGGCTACACCGACCGGGCGATGCGCCATCTGGCCCGTCGCTACGGACCGGTGCTGACGTTTCCGGGCGTGGTGCTGGCCAAGGTGGCGTGCCACCGCCGGATCGTGGCAAAGCTCAAGCTGGCCGCCCGGGAGGATGAGCATCCGATCGGCATTCAGATCATGGGTTCGCTGGTCGAGGAGATGGTCGAAGCGGCGCGGAACCTCCGCGGATGCGGGTACGATCTGGTCGATCTGAACTTCGCCTGCCCAGCCCCCAAGGTTCTCCGCCGCGAGCGGGGCGGATCGATCCTGCGCCAGCCGGAACTGGCCCTGGACATCTTTCGTCGGGTGCGCGAGGCGGTGGACTGCCCGGTGATGGTGAAACTGCGGGCTGGGTACGACGATTCGGAGGCGGCCAGGGACAGTTTCTGGCGCCTCTGCGAGGCCCTGGCGACAGAGGCGGTTGATGCGCTGGTTGTTCACGGCCGGACGGTGTTTCAGCGTTACCGCGGCAAAGCGGACTGGCAGATCCTGGCTGAGTTGAAGCGGCGGTTCCCCAAGACGACGATTCTTGGCAGCGGTGATATCTTCTCAGCCGAGGTTATTCGTCAGCGGCTGGCTGAGACGGGCGTGGACGGGGTGACGGTGGCCCGCGGGGCGGTGGGCAACCCGTGGATCTTCCGCGACGCCCGGGCCGTTTTGACCGGTGGGGCCGAACCGCCTCCGCCGGACCTGCAAGAGCAGGGGGCGACGATCATGGAGCACTTCGAGATGGTCGCCGGCCTGTCCAGCGAGTCGCGGGCCATTCACTACTTCCGCAAGTTCTACAATGGCTACACCAAGTACCACCCGGAGCGGCGGCAGGTTCAGCGGGCATTGTGTAGTTCCACTGATAAAAACGAGCTGTTTTCGATCGTCCGGTCCTGGTATTCGGCGGCGTGAGGGGCAAAAAGGGCGGAGCCGCTCACTTTTCTCAAAAAAACCGAGAGAATCCGGCGATTGGCTATTGACGGATCGGGCCCGTCATGATACATTAGAAAAAGCATGGTTCTTCGGAACCAAATTTTTTGTGCAGCAGGTATTAACGTTAATATTTCTGTTAGTGATTGTCTAGGAGTACGAGATGGGTTCGCTTGCGATCGACGGGGGCCAGCCGGTCCGCACTCAGCCGATGCCCAGCCGTTGCCTGATCGGGCAGGAGGAGAAGCAGGCGGCCATGCGGCTCTTCGACGAGGCAATCGCGAGCGGTCAGCCCTTCGGCTACAACGGCCCCAACGAGAAGCAGTATGAAGAGGACTTTGCCCGGTTCATGGGCGGGGGGTACGCCGACGGGGTCAACTCGGGCACCAACGCACTGTTCGTGGCCTTGGGCGCGTTGGGGTTGGATGCGTTTTCGGAGGTGATCGTGCCGCCGATCTCCGATCCCGGCGGGGTGATGCCGGTGATATTCATCGGCTGTGTCCCGGTGGTGGCGGATGCGGATGTCCGCAGCTACAACACCTGCGCCGACGAGATCGAACGGATGATTACCGAGCGGACGCGGGCGATCGTGGTGGCACACATCGGCGGCGACCCGGTGGATATGGACCCGGTGATGGCGTTGGCCCGCAAGCACAACCTCTACGTGGTTGAGGACTGTGCCCAGGCCCACGGGGCCAGGTACAAGGGAAAGATGCTGGGCACGTTCGGCCACACCGCG
>JAAYCJ010000127.1 GCA_012729815.1 Phycisphaerae bacterium
GAACGCATAGCCCCCCATCAAGGCAAGGAATTTCCGACCACCCGCCGAGAATCCGGAATGACACGCCCACGATCCCATTCCCGCGCAAAGCAAGTCCCCGCGAAGGCGGGGACTGCGATCCGGCTGCTTTCCTCCGGCACATGAATATTACTCAGAGGCATTTGCCCCCTCGTACGACGGCAACTGATCGGGCGACACGATTTCTGTGGAGAGGTCACCATAGACGACATGGTAGTCGCGTCCGTCTTCGACCTTCCACCAGCAGACCGGCGTCCGGCTCTCGTCCACGCGGGCGCCGGCTCCGGCGTAGTGCCAGTCGCGGTTGGTGGCGATCAGGTACTCCACGAGCAACAGACCTCTATCCACCCGCATCCGCTTCTCCAGCATCGCCTTGGACTCTTCGGGGGATGCATGCGACGATGAGCCCGAGCCGATACGCTCGCCCTGGCCCGAACCCAAGCTGACCGAGGCCTGGCCGCTGTGCTGGAACCCGAAACTTGGAGCGGCCTCTCGCGTCAACTCATCGGGAAATGCTCCGTCCAACTCATCCGTCCATAGCCGCAGGGCCTCGAGCAAGTCTTTTTCATCCGGCAGGGCCGCCGATATCTGTTCACGTGTCACTTCGTAGCCTTCCGGCGGCTCGACGCTGAACAGGCTCGCTTCGTATTCCTCGTTCCAGACAAAGTCGGTGAAGGTCCAGACGGACTTGACCGTCGTGCCGCCGACGCCTTGCCCCCCTTCGGAGATGATCTCGATCCGTACGGGCATCGCGGTCGAAGCATCGGCCCAGACGGTAGTGGTCTGGGTCTGGTCGACCACGCGAAACCCCTCAGCCGCCGTGCCGTCGATCTCCTGAAAACCGATGTATTCGCCCTTCGCTCGAGTTATGGCCTCCAGGGCTTCGAATGGAATGGGAGGGATCGGAGTATCCGGGCGGTCCACCTGCTCCAGAACGTACGCCTTTTTCAACTCAGGCGTCAGGTTCAGCGTCAGGCCTCGGCCGTAATCCACGATCTGGACCGTCTCGACCGGGCCGTTCATGTGCGATATAGACCCCGCGCGCACGCGCCGCGCAAGCGGAAAAACGGGGAAAAATCGCAGGCGGTTCGGTACTGGCGGCGGACAGCGGCTCAGACGCCGGCAACTGTGGCGGCAGCGTGCCAGGGACCGTCCCCCGTTCACCGGGTCACGATCAGCAAGCCGGCGTATCCTGGCCGCCTCTTGTCACCACACCTTGACCGGTACGCGGCGGCGCTTGCGCGAGCTTTCCATCGCGGCGAAGACCATGGCCAGGCTCTTGATGTTATCCTCGCACTCGGTCTGCGGCCGTTCGCCCGTGCGCAGAAAGCGCAGCATCTCGCGCAGGGCCCCGTGCATCGAGGTGTGCTCGACCGGTGAGCGCGTCACCTCCAGGTCGGTCAGTTCCGTGGCCACGCTCGTCGGGCCGACCAGCACCTGCCCGTACGGCAGTTGGTCGTTCTCGAAGAGCATCGTGCCGCGCTGCCCGATGACCCGCCAGTGGCCGTGCCAGCTCGTGTGGCACCCCTCGGCGCACCACGACCCGCGGTACGTGAACCGCACGCCGTCGCTCATCTCGAAGATGCAGTTGGCCGCCACGTCGCCCTTGTACCACGAGCCGGCCGGGTTGAACTCCTCGGCGTAGACCGACACCGGATCCTTGCCGCTGATCATCCGCGCCATGTCGAAGTGGTGGATCGACATGTCGAGGATCAGCGGGCTGGGCATGGCCTCGCGGAAACCGCCGAAGTGCACCGCCTTGAAGAAATCGCAGTTGATCGTGGTCAGCGGGCCCAGCTTGCCGGCGGCGACGGTCTGGGCCATCGTGTCGTTGTTGAAGTCCCACCGCCGCGACTGGCTGACCATGTACAGCTTGCCCGCGTCGCGGCTGGCCTGGACCATTCGCCTCGCCTCGGCCATCGTCGCGGCCATCGGTTTCTCGCCGATCACGTGCAGTCCGGCCTTCAGGGCCGCGCAGGTCACCCGGCAATGGGCTTCGGGAATGGTCAGATCGACCAGGAAATCCGCCTGGGTTCGCCGCAGCGTCCGGGCCAGATTGTCGCTGGCCTGGGCGGCCAGACCGAACTGGGCGATCCGCCTCTCGGCCGCTGCCTTGTTCAGGTCGACCACCGCCGCCACGTCGACGCTTTCAGCCTTCAGCGGAGGAAACCACGCCTCTGAGATTCCGCCGGCCCCAACCACGATCGCCCGAAATTCCGCCATGGTAGTATCCTCAATTCCGGAGTTTCTGCCGCATTCAATGACAATTGGGCGGAAGTGTAGCGAAGCGGCGGGCCAATTGCAACAGGAGGAACCAACCGGGCGCAGGAATCGGGGGCGGCCCAGACACCGGTCCAGAACGAACCTGCATCAGAAGCTGCGCGATCAGAACCGTTTAGTCGCTGGTGGACGGCGAGGCACCCGACGACTTGGCGCTCGACCCGCCATCGCCCGAGGATTTCGAACCCGACCCGCTGTCGGTCTTGCCCGAACTCGAACTGGACGTTTCGCTCCTGGCGCCCGACTTGTAGCTGTCGCTGCGATAGTCGGTGGCGTAGAAGCCCGAGCCTTTGAAGATCAATCCGCCTCCGGTCCCGATCAGCCGGCGAACCTTGTTCTTCCCGCAGACCGGGCACCGGCGGATCGGAGGAGCGGTGATGCTCTGGAACTCCTCGAACTTGTGCTGGCAGGCCTCACACCGATAGTCGTACGTTGGCATCTGCTTCTCCTCGCCTCATCACTGCGGCTGCGTCTCTGAATCCGCCGGGCGTTTGGCGACCACCACCCGGGCCGGACGGATCGTCTTGCCATCCGCGATATAGCCCCGGTTGACCACCTGGACCACCGTGTTCTCGGGATACTCATCGGTCGGCTGGTGCATTAGCGCCTCGTGATACAGCGGGTCAAACGGTTGGCCCACCGCCTCGATCGGCTCGATCCCGTACTGCCGAAGCAGTTCGAGCATCCGGCGGTGCACCATCGTCAGCCCCGCGTACAGGGCGTCCTGCTCGTCGTATCCGTGCTCCGCCCCCGCCTGGATCGCCCGATCCAGGTCGTCGATCACCGGGAACAGGAACTGCTCGATGGTGTCCACCTTGGTCCGCTCGACCAGGTCCTGGCGTTCCCTGGCCGACCGGCGCTGGTAGTTCTGCAGGTCAGCCAGGGCCCGCTGATAGCGGTCCTGGAACTGGTCCCGTTCCTGCTTCAGCTCGTCGCACAACCGAACGAGGGATTCAGGATCCCGCTCCGCCGGGACGTCTTCGCGCTGGGCGTCGACCTCCGGGTCCGGCGACTGGCTCTGCTGATTCTTTTCCTCATTCGCGTCTGCCATGGCTCAATACCGTGCTGTTTCTCTTTCCTTGGGTTACTTGGTTCCCAGATACGATTTGATCTTTTCCCAGAAACTCTCGGACTTCGGCATCGCGTTCTTGCGCTGCTCGGTGCCCGCGAATTCCCGAAGCAACTCCTCCTGGCGTTTGGTCAGGTGCCGCGGCACCTCGATGACCAGACGAACGATCAGGTCGCCCTTGCGCTTGCTCCGCAGGCTGGGCAGTCCGTGGCCTCGGAGCCGGATCAACTGGTCCGGTTGGGAACCGGCGTCGATCTCGACCGTCACCGGCTCGAAGAGCGTCGGGATATCCACCCGGTCGCCCAGGGCGGCCTGCGTGAAGCTGATCGGCAGGTCGAGGATCAACTCGCTCCCCTGCCGGACGAACAGCGGGTGAGGATCGACCCGCACCACGCAGTGCAGATCGCCCCGATGGCCCGACGAGCCCGGCTCGCCCTCGCCCCGAAGACGCAGCACCTGGCCGTCCTGAATGCCCGCCGGCACCGACACCGTCAACTTGCGCGACTGCAGGGTCCTGCCCGTCCCGCGGCACTCCTTGCAGTTGGCGGTGACCAGCTTGCCCCGGCCGTGACAGCGCGGGCACTCGCTGACCACGCGGCTCACGAAGAACCCGAACCCGGTCGCCTGCTCGACCCGGCCGTAACCGCCGCAGGTCGGGCAGGTCTTGACCTCGGTGCCCGGCTCGGCGCCATTGCCGCCGCACCGCGGACAGAACTCCTCCCGCTGAAACTCGATCTCCTTGTCGATGCCCGCAGCCACCTCGCCCAGGTTCACATGAATCTCGGTCTGAAGGTCGCTGCCGTATCCCGACCGCCGGCCGCCTCCGCCCATGCCGAACAGGTCGCCCAGCCCGAACATGTCGAAGATGTCCCGCAGGTCCATCGACCGGAAGTCGTGGACGTTGACCCCCGCTCCGCGCAGACCCTCATGCCCGTAGGCGTCGTAGGTCCGCCGCTTCTGGGCGTCCGAGAGCACCTCGTAGGCCTCGGCCGCCTCCTTGAACTTGACCTCGGCGTCGGCGTCCTTGTTCCGGTCCGGGTGATACTTCAGCGCCGCCTGACGCCAGGCCTTCTTGATCTCCTCCTGGCTCGCCTCTCGCGAGACGCCCAGGACCTCGTAATAGTCTCGCTTCGATGCCACCGGCATGTCGTTTCCAACGCGTGTAAAGAGCCCAAGCCACATCAAAAGATCGGGGCGGCGGACACCGAACCGGCATCAAGCCGCCCCGAAACTTTAGATTATAGGGTTAGCTCACGCTTCCGGCAACGGCCTTTTTGTTGTCCTTCAGCTCCGTCACCGTCACGTTGGTGGTCAGCAGCACGGAGGCCACCGACGCTGCGTTCTGCAGGGCCGACCGGGTCACCTTCGCCGGGTCGATAATCCCCGCCTTGACCATGTCCACGTACTCGCCGGTCAACGCGTTGTATCCGGTCTTGGCCGACTTCTCGCGGATGTCCTCCACGACCACCGAACCGTCGACGCCCGCGTTCTCCGCGATCTGACGCGCCGGGGCCTCCAGGGCCTTGATGACGATGTCGCAGCCGAACTTCTCGTCACCGCCGACCTTGTCGCGGAGTTTGCGGACCGCCTCGACCGCCCGAATGAACGCCACGCCGCCGCCGGGCACGATGCCTTCCTCGACCGCGGCCCGAGTCGCGTGCACGGCGTCCTCGATCAGGTCCTTCTTCTCCTTCATCTCGGTCTCGGTCGCCGCGCCGGCTTTGATCACCGCCACGCCGCCGGTCAGCTTCGCCAGACGCTCCTGGAGCTTCTCGCGGTCGTAGTCGCTGGTGGTCTTCTCGATCTGGAAGCGGATCTGTTCGGCCCGGGCCTTGATCTCCGACTTCTTGCCCGCGCCCTCGATGACCGTCGTGTTGTCCTTGTCCACCACGACCCGCCGGGCCTGGCCGAGCTGCGAGAGCTCGACGTTCTCCAGCTTGATCCCGAGGTCTTCGCTGATCATCTGGCCGCCGGTGAGCGTCGCGATGTCGCCCAGCATGGCCTTGCGGCGGTCGCCGAATCCCGGCGCCTTGACCGCGCAGACGTTCAGCACGCCGCGAAGCTTGTTGACCACCAGGGCCGCCAGCGCCTCGCTCTCGACGTCCTCAGCGATCAGCAGCAGCGGCTTGCCGACCCCGACGATCTTCTCCAGCAGCGGCACCAGCTCGCGGACGTTGGATATCTTCTTCTCGTGGATCAGGATGTACGCGTCCTCGAGGATCGCCTCCAGCGTGTTCGGGTTGGTCATGAAGTACGGCGAGATGAACCCGCGGTCGAACTGCATGCCCTCGACCACCGTCAGCTCGGTCTCCATCGACTTGCCTTCCTCGACGGTGATCACGCCTTCGGTCCCGACCTTGTCGATCGCCTGGGCGATCAGGCCGCCGGTCTCCGCGTCGTTGTTGGCTGAGATCGTCGCCACCTGCTTGATCGCCTCGCCCTTGACCTTCGTCGACTGGGCCTGGATCGCCTCGACCGCGGCCGCCACCGCCTTGTCGATCCCGCGCTTGATCAGCATCGGGTTCGCGCCGGCGGTCACCATCTTGAGGCCCTCAAGGTAGATCGCCTCGGCCAGCACCGTCGCCGTCGTCGTCCCGTCGCCCGCGACGTCCGACGTCTTCGACGCCGCCTCGTTGACCATCTTGGCCCCCATGTTCTCGAACGGGTCCGGCAGCTCGATCTCTTTGCTGACCGTCACGCCGTCCTTGGTGATCCGCGGCGAGCCGAAGCTCTTCTGAAGCACCACGTTCCGGCCCGTCGGCCCCATGGTCACCTTCACCGCCGACGCCAGCTTCGAAACGCCCTTGGCGACCGCGGCGTGCGCTTCCTGACTGAATTTCATCTGCTTTGCCATTGACTGCTCTCCTTATCTGGTCATTCCACGACGCCCAGGACGTCCGACTCGCGAAGGATCACGTACTTCTGCCCGTCGATCTCCACGTCGGTGCCGGCATACTTGCCGTAGTAGATCTTGTCGCCCGGCTTGACTTCCATCGGACCGCGCGCGCCGTCCTTGAGGGTCTTGCCCGGGCCCGCCGCCACCACCGTGCCCTGCTGCGGCTTTTCCTTCGCGGTGTCCGGCAGCACGATCCCGCCCGCCGTCTTCTCTTCCGCTTCCGACTGTTTCACCAGAATGCGATCGTCCAAAGGCCTGATCTTCGCCATGGTCTATCCTCCAGTTTTTCTGATATTCCAAGCCTTGATTACGGTGTCCGACAAAAAGGCTGGGGCATTACATCATGCCGCCCATGCCTCCCATACCCATACCGCCCATTCCGCCCATGCCCATGCCGCCGCCCATACCGCCCATCTCTTCCATGTCTTCGGGCGACGGGCCTTCGGATTCCTTCTTGGGCTTCTCAGCCACCGCGCAGTCGGTGGTCAGCAGCAGCGTCGCCACCGACACCGCGTTCTGCAGGGCCGTCCGGGTCACCTTGGCCGGGTCGATTACGCCGCTTTCCAGCAAGTCCTCGAACTTCTCGGTCAGGGCGTTGTAGCCGAACGAGACCTTCTTCTCGTTCATGACCTTCCGCATCACCACGCCGCCGTCCACGCCCGCGTTCTCCGCGATCTGCTTGAGCGGCGTCACCAGGGCCTTGCGGACGATCTCGACCGCCAAAGCCTCGTCGCCGTCGGCCTTCACCGAGTCCAGCGCCTTGGCCGCACGGAGCAGGGCCACGCCGCCGCCCGGCAGAATGCCTTCCTCGATCGCCGCCCGGGTCGCGTGCAGCGCGTCCTCGATCCGCGCCTTGGCCTCCTTCAACTCGACCTCGGTGGCCGCGCCGACGTTGATCTGGGCGATCCCGCCGGCCAGCTTGGCCTTGCGTTCCTGAAGCTTCTCGCGATCGTAGTCGCTGGTGGTCGCCTCGATCTCGCGGTCGATCTGGGCGATCCGTCCCTTGATCGCGTCGGTCGAGCCGGCCCCTTCGACAATTGTCGTGTTCTCGTTGTCAACCACGACCTTCTTGGCCGTGCCGAGATCCTGGAGGGTCACGCTGTCCAGCTCGATGCCCAGATCCTTGAAGATCGGCTTGGCGTCGGTCAGGATCGCGATGTCCTGCAGCATGGCCTTGCGGCGGTCGCCGTAGCCGGGCGCTTTGACCGCGCAGACGTTGATGATGCCGCGCAGCTTATTGACCACCAGCGTGGCCAGGGCCTCGCCCTCGATGTCCTCGGCGATAATCATCAGCGGCTTTTTCGACTGGGCCACCTTCTCCAGCAGCGGCACCAGCTTGGTAATCGCCGAAATCTTGTCTTCGTAGACCAAGATCATCGGCTTTTCGAACGTGCAGGTCATCGTGTCCTCGTCGGTCACGAAGTGGGGCGAGAGGTAGCCGCGGTCGAACTGCATGCCCTCGACCACGTCCACGTAAGTCTCGAGGCTCTTGCCTTCCTCGACCGTGATCACGCCCTCGCGTCCGACCTTGCGCATCGCCTCGGCAAGCTGCTTGCCCACCGTCGGATCGTTGTTGGCTGCGATGGTCGCCACCTGCTCGATCTCGGCGTCGCCCTTGACCGGCTTGGCCATCTTGCGGATCTCATCGACGATCGCCTTGGCCGCCTTCTCCATGCCCCGTCGCAGGCTCATCGCGTCCGCCCCGGCCGTCACCATCTTGAAGCCCTCGCGGAACAGGGCCTCAGCCAGGATCGTCGCCGTGGTCGTGCCGTCGCCCGCCACGTCGCTGGTCTTGCTCGCCGCCTCCTTGACCAGCTTGGCCCCCATATTCTCAAACTTGTTGCTCAGCTCGATCTCCTCGGCCACCGTCACCCCGTCCTTGGTCACCTTCGGAGCGCCCCACCCACGATCGATCACCGCCGTCTGTCCCTGTGGGCCCAGCGTGCTCTTGACCGCCCGAGCCAGCTTCTCCACCCCGGCCAGCAGGGCTTGACGGGCCTCCACTTCGAAAGCTAACTGCTTTGCTGCCATCGACTTATTCTCCTTAATAACCTGGGACCAACCCGTCCGACCCGCTCCCGGGCCCGGACCGATGTCTGTATGTACCGTAACGTAAACCAACCTTCGTGCAAAAGTCGTACCAAGCCTGACCACCAGCGACACAATCATCCGCTTCTTTTTTTAACATCCCGTCTACACAAGAGTTACAGACTCGTCTTTGGGCGGCTTATCTGCCCGACCGCCCCACCGGCGCCGACGTGCTGACATTATGACACGGGCCGGCCCGCCGTGACTGACACAATCGCCCCCCAGCCGCCCCACCGCACCACCGCAGGCTCAAAAGTCCTTGACCCACCGGCACTTGACAGATAAAGTTATGATTTAGGCCCGAAGACACCTACCTGCAGCAACCTTGACGGAAAGGCTGAACGATGCAAACCACGCGGCTCTCCGTGATTTCCTTTTCACCACGTCCGGGCTCTCTAGTTTCTATAGTGGCGATCATGGCCGTCGGCCTGGGCCTGCACGGTTGCGATCCCGGCATCTTCCCCCCAGCCGGCCTGAACGTCGTCATCACCGGCCTGACCAAAGTCGAGATCGGCAAGACGATCGAACTGACCGCCACCGCCACCGGAGCCGAAGGGACCGTCACCTTCCAGTGGACCGTCGAGGGGTCGGCTGAGCTTTCCGATCCCAACTCCGCCGTCACGGAGTTGACGGGCACCGGTGAGGGTCTGGTCACCGTCAACGTCACCGCCACCGACCAGACTTCCGGCGAGACCGACACCGACGTCGCCACCGTCCAGGTCGTCCCGCCTCCACCGGATGAACTGGCCGTCCTGGCCTCCGCCGACCCCAACCAAGCCGTCGTCGGCGACACCGTCACCCTCACCGCGCAGGTCGTCGACGCCACGGGAACCTTCGAGTACCTCTGGACCCAGACCGACGGACCCGACGTGACCATCGACGACGCCGATACCGATGAGGCCTCCGTCACCTTTGACGAACCCGGCGAGTACACCTTCAACGTCGCCGTCGAAACCGATGGGGCCGAAGGGGAAGCCGAAGTCGACGTGCTCGTCGTGGCCGTCATCGAAGCCGCCTTCACGTTCTCGCCCGACAGCCCGGTGCCCGGCCAGAGCGTCACCTTCGACGCCGGACAGAGCAACACCGCCGAAGGAACCCTGACCACCTACACCTGGGACTTCGACGACGGCACCCTCCCGGCCAGCGTCTCGGAGCCCGTCACCGAACACACCTTCCTGGTGGGCGGCACGTACCACGTCACCCTCACCGTCCGCAACAGCGACGGCGATACCGACGAGATTTCGCACGACGTTGAGGTTCAAGCCGTTGACGTCGGCCCCACCGCCCGACTGACCGTCACCCCCTCATCGCCCAAGCTCGGCCAGGCCGCTACCTTCAACGGCAGCGCCAGCGAGGATCCCGACGGCCCGATCGTCAACTACCACTGGGACTTCGGTGACGGCGCCTCCATCAGCACCGGCAACGTTTCATCGACGACCCACATCTACGGGCGCACGGGCGAGTTCACCGCCACCCTCACCGTCACCGACAGTTCCGGCCTGACCGATGAGGCGCAGCAGACGTTCGAGGTCATTCGCTAGGCGGGCTCGCGATCCAAACGCCCTTGACCCGCTCGCGACGGGCGGGTAGATTCAGATTGTGCGCAGACGGGGGATTTGCGCCGCCAACATCTGCATCAGAGGGGGGATTGTCATGACCGCCTGGACCCGCCGTTGTGTCCGCCTTGCCGGCCTGTCCGTACTCGCGTCGTTTGCGATCGTCCTGTCCGGATGCCCGGCTCCGATGGGCTTTAACGTCTCGATCAGCGGAGGCGGTCAGCTTCAGGTCAACCAGACCGTCCAGTTGGCCGCCAACGTCACCGGGGCCGAAGGCAACGTCACCTACGCATGGACCGCCAACGGTCCCGGTGTGATTACCGACCCGACCTCCGCGACCACCGGCCTGACCGGCACCGCCCCAGGCACCGTCACCGTCACCGTCCAGGCCACCGACGAGGCGACCGGCAACACGGTCAGCGACTCGATCGCCCTGCAGGTCACCGGCGCCGCGCCGCCCGAAGAACTCCAGATCACCGCGACGGCTGAGCCCGACGTCGTGGGCATCGGAGAGACCGTCGATCTGACCGGTGACGTCACCGGAGGACAGCAGCCGTTCACCTTCGCCTGGACCCAGACCGGCGGACCCGTTGTCACCATCGCCAATAGCAATCAGGCCAACCCCAGCGTGACCCTCAGCGAAGTGGGCACCTACACCTTCGAAGCGGAGGTCACCGACGCCGTCGGAGCCGTCGCCGCTGATGCGGTCTCCGTCAACGTCCAGGAGGAGCCGCCCCTTCAAGCCGACTTCACCTTCACCCCGGCCAGTCCCGTCGTCAACCAGGCGGTCCGCTTCGACGCCAACGACACCATCGCCACCAGCCGGATTTCCACCTTCGCCTGGAACTTCGGCGATGGAAGCGAGATCGTCGACACCGACCAAGCCGTCACCGACCACACCTTCCGCCAGCAGGGCCGCTTCAACGTGCAACTCACCGTCACCGACGAGTTCGGCCGGACCAATTCCATCACCCGCGAAGTCGCCGTCTCCCCGGCTGGCATTCCGCCCATTGCCCGCTTCACCGTCGTGCCTCCCGACGGCGTCGTCGGCCAGACCGTCACCTTTGACGCCACCACCAGCGAAGATCCCGATGGCCAGATCGTCGAGTATCAGTGGAGCTTCGGCGACGGGGCCGCGGTCACCAGCGGCGCGGTTCCTCAAACCACGCACGTCTACGGCCGCGGAGGGACCTTTACCGCCACGCTGACCGTCACCGACAGTTCCGGCCTGGTGGATGACGCCGAACAACTCGTGGTCATCAGCCAGGAAAGCTGAGCCGCACCTTTCAGGTTGTGGCCACCGCAACCGACCACGGACCGGCCTGAGACACCGGCAGCGGCATCAGCGGTATACAAATATGCCGGCAGCAAACACTTATGATACCCATCCGGCGTTCGACCACAACGGATGCCTCCACCGCTTTTCCGGACTGTGCCTTGACAATCGGAGCGTTTCACGTAAAGTTATGTACAAGCGGCGGTTGTGCCTTAGGGACGTTCCGAAAGACGTCCAGCCGCCGCCGGACCGGACGGATCGGCCACACAACACCTCCGTAGTCAGGACGACGGACATGGGCAAGAAAGAACTCCTGTTCGAACTCATGAAAGACCCCGGCGACCAGCCCCAGCCCGAGCCTCAGGGCTTCTGGCAGCGGCTTCGGGCCAAACGGTACGGCACCGAGCAGCCTGCGCAACCCGCGCCCGTGCCGGTCGAACCGCCCTCGGAAACCGGCGAGGCCCCGCCGCCGCCCGTCGCCGACCCGACACCCTATGATCGCGGTCCCTCCGAAGTGCGGCGGATATCGTTGAATACGCCCACCGTCGTCGGCGCGGTGGTCCTGGCGCTGCTGGTCTTCTTCATCGGATACCTGGCTGGACGCAGCGGCACCGATCAGGACGAGACGGCCGAGCGATCGCAGGCCCAAATCAATGAGATCGCCGACCGCGACCCGCAGGAGGACGTCCTTCAGGCCCTGCCTCCGGTGCCTCGGAACGCCCAGCAGGCCCGGGTCGAGCCGGCGGCGGCGACGCCTCCCGCCCGCACCGCCCCCATCGAGGCCGATTCCGGCGAAAAAAAGGCTAGAAATCCTGCCCTCAATTACCTTATAATACAAAGATTTCCGACCGAGGAGTCGGCCCTGCGGGCTCAAAGGTTCCTCACGGAAAAAGGCGTGGAGACCACGATCGAGGGCCAGGGACGGTTCTTCGAGCTGGTCAGCGTGAAGGGATTTAACTTCCCGACCGAACGCGACCAGTTCGATCGTTTCCAGCAGGCGATCAAGGTCTACGGCCGGCAATACGCCAGGACGCCGGGCGGCGACGCCGACTTTGAAACGTGTTACGCGAAAAAAGGCAGTCTGTTTAACTGAGCCTTCGGGCCGGACAATCAGGAGTAGCTTTCGATGTCATTGGACAGGTCACTGAAGTCGAGATCGGCGCTGGTGCGTTCCCGCAATGTTCTGACCCGCGCGGAGCGCCTGGTGGTGTTGAAGGAAGAGGAACGCTGGGGCGAGGAGAAGACCGTTTTCGGGCTCCCCAAGGTCCGCGTTCGGCGGGCCAAGGCGGGCAAGGCCAAAGCCGCTGCAGAAAAGGCCGCTGAAGAGACCGCCGCGCCCGCTGCTGCCCCCGCCGCCGCAGGCGCCAAGAAGGGCAAGTAAGCCCGTCCGTTTTCGATTTTACCTCTGAGCCGGCCGCCGCTTCCACGGCGGCCGATTCTCTAGCGCCTTGTGAGCGAGGGATACGACCATGACCAGTTTGCCCATTGCCTCCCGCTGCCGCGACATTGACGCCTCCGGCATCCGCAAAGTCTTCGAACTGGCCGAGCAGCGCCGGCGGGACGGGGTCGAGCTGGTGGACCTGTCCATCGGCCAACCCGACTTTCCCGTCCCGGACGTGATCAAGCAGGCCGCGGTCGAGGCTATCGGGGCCGACTTCAACGCCTACACCGTCACCCAGGGCATTCAGCCGCTACGGGACAAGGTCGCCGGCATGGTCCGCGAGCGGATCGGCGTCGATCCCGAAGCCGTCATGATCACCTCCGGTGTCAGCGGCGGCCTTCTGCTGGCCCTGTTGGCCACGGTCGGCCCCGGCGACGAGGTCATCATCGTCGATCCCTTCTTCGTCATGTACAAGCACCTGGTCACCCTGGCCGGCGGCAAGAGCGTCATCCTCAGCAGCTACGACGACTTCTCGCTGCCTTTGGATCGGATCGCCGACGCGATCAATGACCGGACCAAGGTCATCCTGCTGAACTCCCCATGCAACCCCACCGGCTGCGTCTACGGCGAGGGTGAACTCCGGCAACTGGCCGAACTGGCCGAAAAGCACAACCTCCTGGTCGTCTCGGATGAGATCTATCGCTGCCTGTGGTATGACCAGCCGCCGGCCAGCATCGTCAAGATGATCCCCCACCGGTCGATCCTGCTCGATGGTTTCTCCAAGAGCCTGGCCCTGACCGGATGGCGGGTCGGCTACGCCACCGGTCCCCGCCAGATCCTGGAGCAGATGACCAAGCTCCAGCAATACACCTTCGTCTGCGCCCCGTCGTTCGCCCAGAAGGCGACCATGGCCATGGACCAGTTCGACCTGGAACCGATCCGGCAACAGTACGCCAGACGCCGCGACCTGGTCTACGAAGGCCTCAAGGACCACTTCGAGGTCGTTCGTCCCGGCGGCGGGTTCTACATCTTCCCGAAGGCCCCCATCCAGCCGGCCGCCAAATTCGTCGAGATGGCCCTGGAGCGTAACGTCCTGGTCATCCCGGGAAAGGTCTTCAGCGAGCACGACACCCACTTCCGGATCAGCTACGCCCGTCGCGAAGAGGAACTGGCCCGCGGGGTCGAGATTCTCCGCGATCTGGCCGGCCGTATCGGCCGCTGAAACCCGAATAAGCCGCTTAATCGCCCGCCCTCATCTGTCGATCTATTTGTCAGATGAACATCTGGTGCGTATAATCGTACAGGACGTTTTACAAATGCCTGTAATTGGTTATTGATTAATTTTATCGTTTGCCATCTCTGATGATAGTTAATGGGTAATCTCGACGTGAACACGCTCAATGGTGTATCGCCTTCCGACGCACTGGAACGCTGTGAGGAGGCGATCGGCTACAAATTCAAGGATCAGCAGCTCTTGCGGGCCGCCTTGACCCACGCCTCGAGCGCCAATTCCCGCGTGGAAAGCAATGAGCGCCTTGAGTTTCTGGGCGATGCGGTCCTCGCCCTGATCGTCTGCGACGAGCTGTACACCCAGTTTCCCGAGGCCCTGGAGGGCGACCTGACCAAGGTCAAATCGGCGGTGGTCTCGCGGCGGATATGCGCCCACCTGAGCAAGGCCGCCGGGCTGGAGGACCTGATTTTTCTTGGCAAGGGCATGATCGGGCGCAGCGGCCTGCCGACCTCGCTTCTGGCGGCGGTCTTCGAATCCCTCATTGCCGCCGTATACCTTGACAGCGATTTCGAGACGGTCAAGTCCCTGGTGCTCCGGCTGATCCGTCCGGTAATCGACGAGGTCACCAAGTCCAAGATGCACCAGAACTACAAGTCGCAACTCCAGCAGTATGCCCAGCGGGAAATGGAAGTAACTCCGATCTACGAGGTCCTCGACGAAAAGGGACCGGACCACAGCAAGTGCTTCGAGATCTGCGTGCGGCTCTCCGATCGGCGGTTCGATTCGGCCTGGGGCACGAGCAAGAAGGAAGCCGAGCAGTACGCCGCCGAAAAGGCCCTCGACGCCCTTGGCCTGCTGGACAAGTCTCCTCACCCAGCCAATTGACGGTTGCCCGCCCATAGCCGCTCCGCTAGAATGCCCTCGTGGGAACACGAATTGTCCACGGGAGGACTCCATGTCGAAATACGCGGTGATCATGGCGGGCGGTCCCGGCACGCGGCTGTGGCCGATGAGCCGCAAGTCGCGACCCAAGCAGCTTCTGCCGTTCGGGCCCGAAGGACGCTCGCTGCTGCGGACAAGCCTCGAACGGCTGACCGGCACGTTCGACGGCGAGCACATCTACGTGATTGCCGGCGCCGACCATCTGGAGGCCATCCGCACCGAGCTTCCGGAACTGCCGGAGGCCAATCTGATCGGCGAACCGGTCCCGCGCGACACCGCCAATGCGATCGCTCTGGCCTGTGCGGTGATCTCGCAGCGAGACCCGCAGGGCACGATCGCCGTGGTGACGGCCGACCACATCATCGAACCGGTGGACCGCTTCCAGAAGGTCATCGAAACCGCAATGGCGCGGGTTGAGCGCCATCCGGACTACCTCGGCACGTTCGGAATCAAGCCGACCTGGGCCCACCCGGGTCTCGGCTACATCCATCGCGGCCCGAAGCTCGATGACGGCGACGTTCCAACCTTTGAGGTCCGGGCCTTCAAGGAAAAGCCCGATCCGGCGACGGCCCAGCGGTATCTGGCCGATGGCGAGCACTACTGGAACTCGGGCATGTTCGTCTGGAAGGCCAAAACCATCATGGACCAGCTTCACCGGCATCTGCCGCAGAATACCGAGCGGCTGGTGGATCTGGCCAGATCCTTCGGCCGGCCCGAATGGCCCATCAAGGCGGCTGAGGTCTACGAACCACTCGACAAGATCAGCATCGACTACGCCGTGATGGAGAAAGCCCAGAAGGTTCTGGTCGTCGAGATGGACTGCCGGTGGGCCGACGTGGGAAGCTGGGTCGAGCTGCGCAACGTGACCGGCACCGACGGCTTCGGTACCGCCGCCCTGGCCAATAAGCTGGTGCCCATCGACAGCAACGACAACGTCGTGGTCAGTTCCGACGACGACCACCTGATCGCCACGATCGGCGTCCGCGACGTGATCGTCGTCCACACGCCGGATGCTACCCTCATCTGCGCCAAGGACCAGGCCCAGAAGATCAAAGACCTGGTCAAAAAACTCGAACTCGACTTCGAGACGCACACGTAGAGCCGGGACGCCTGCGATCCGGCACCGCCCTACCTGAGCGGGATGCCGTTCCGCTTGCAGATGTCCTTGACCGCCTGGACGGCCGCTTTGAAGCGGTCCGGGCCGGTGAACCCGGCGAACTGGCCCGCCTTGGTCAGGTGCGGCTCCATGGTCATGAACCCGTCGAACCCGTCCTTCCACGCGTCGGCCAGCGTCTTTTCGACCTCGCCGTCGCCCTCGCCGCACGGCACCACATGCTCGCCCCGTTTGTAGTCCTTCAGGTGGAAGCACTTGGTGTACTTCTTGAGCGGCATCCAGCAGTTCTCGAACACGTCGGTCACGCCGCTGTGGACGAAGTTGGCCGGATCGTAGCAGTTGATCATGTGCGGGCCGTAAAGCCGGGCCATGATCTGCTCGCACCGCTCCGGCAGATCGCCGTAGATGCCGTACTCGTTCTCGTGGACCAGGACGAGGTTCGGATGGTTCGCTGCGATCCATTCGACCCAGCCGGCCATCCGCCCGAGCACCTCCTGGCCGTAGGTCGCGATCGACTGGCCCTCCGGCGGATAGTACGAAAACACGCGGATGTACTTGGCGTCGAACGCCTCGGCCAACTCCGCCCCTCGCTTGAGCCGTTCCAACTCGAGTTTCATTTCCTTGTCGATCGCGCTCTTGCCGATCGGCGACCCGATGGCTGCGATGGCGAACCCGCGGTCCTTGAGCGTGCCCTGGATGCGGCCGACCTGCTGGTCGGTCAACTCCATCACATTGGCTCCCCAGGCCCCGCGAAGGTCGATCCAGCGAATCCCGCACTCGCCCAGAACGTCGAGCTGTTCATCCAGTTCCGGCGATATCTCATCGGCAAACGCGCTCAGTACGGGCATGACGGTCCTCCTTCCAGCCGCAACGCGGCAGTTCCCGTTTTCTCCCTTATCATCGCCACCGCCGGTCAGCGGTGCAACCTCCAAACCGGCAGTTTCGCACTGAGACCCTACGTCCAGTTCACTTCCCGCCAACTTACCTGCCGTGGGCCTAAATGCACTTCCAGTAGCCCGCAACCCCGATCGTCAATCTCCAGTGGCCCGGCCTCTCCGCAGTCTTCAGCCCTCACCGTCGCCTTTCGTCCTTCCCGCCAACCCGCCAGCTCCAGCGGCAGCAGGAATCGCGCGCATTGCGGCCGGTCCGATGGGTTGAACAATACCGCGACCGCGCAAGGATTGTCGTGTGGGTGGCAGTGCATGACCCCGTCGATACCGCGACAGTCCGGGGTGCCCAACGTCACCGTCCGGGCGGTCAGCAGCCGCCGGTACGTCCGATAAAAACCGATCCAGCGTTCCACCACCGCCCGGCTCTTGGGCCCGCTGTACAGGTGCTTGCCGTGCAGACAGCCGGTAAACCCCAGCCCAAGGTGGGTCGCCAGGGCATGCTCAAGCCGGTCCAATTCGTGTTCCGGATCGCCCACCATCGACGGTCGGCCTCCGCCGTACATCGTCCCAACCGACATGAACCCCCACCGGCACGAGGGCGGCAGTTGGTCGTTGGCCGCGACCAGATTGGCCCGAAACTGGGTGATCTGATCCAGACCCTTCAGCACCGACATGTCATCCTCGGTATACCCGCCGGGGATCTGGCCCACCCCGTCGAACAGTCGCGAGGCGACGGTCGGGCTCTGAACGAACACGCCGCGCTCGGCCATCTGGCGGTTGAACCGCTGCTCCCACGCCCAGTTCTCAAGGCATGCCGTCTCCGGCGATCCATGTCCGTGCGACGCCTCGAAACACACTTGCGAATACGGCGGCCCGTCGGTCTGCAGCGCCCGGACGCCCAGTCCCAGCAGCCAGTCGATCTTCCGCCGAAAATGCTCACCCCACGGCGAAGAGAGACACATGTTGCCGATCGAGCCCGGACTGTATCGCCGGCCCTCGATCCCCAGAAACTGCCAATCCGGATGCTCCTGGACGATCCGGCTGTCCGGCGTGGCGATGCACTCGCCGACGTAGAAACCGATCTCGACGCCCCGCTGCTCCGCGTACCGGCAGAGTTCACGGACGTCCTGCTCGCCGCGAGGAAACAGCTTGGGACTCAGTTCCAGATCGCCGTAACTCCACCCCTCAGCCACGAACAGCAGAACCACCTCAACCCCCACCGCCGCCGCCTCGTCGATGCTCGCCCGCAGTTCGTCGAGGTCGGCCCATCCGTCCGCCTGCTGGAGGATCTTCGGCCGACACGTGTGCGGAGCGAAAGCGTGGACCAGATCATGCCGCGCCGCGGTGCGCCACTGCCGATCGGACGGGCAGACCGCGGTCATCAGCCGGAAGCTCTCGCACGATTGGCCCGGGCCAAGCGGCTGCTCGTATCGCACCGTCCGCGGGATCGCCCTCGCCGGAAACCGCTGGTCATTGTCGACCAAACACTCCGTATCGAACCCGGACCACATGACCTCCATTTCCAGCCGGTTCGGATACACCGCCTCGAGCGCCGTTCGCGTGATCCGCAGCGGCCCGTCCGAAACGTTGACGGCGGTCAGCCACGTCCGCATCAGCGGCTGATCGCCGATCAGCTCGGCGTGCAGCGTCACCTCGACGCGAGGTAGCCCCTCACCCGGCGCAAGGACAAAGTCAACGCCATGCGAACCGTCACCCGTCCACCGCCTGACGTCGCGGACCGCGAACACGCCGCGGATCATCCCCTCCTCCGGCGGATCGACCGTCCGCGAAATCGGCAGATCCACCCCGTCCACCGCCACCAGACCGTCGAGCGGCCACCACGGATGCCAGTGCATCGCCTCCAGCCACGGCCCCCCTTCCCGCGGCCGGATCGCATACTCCGTCGTCGCCAGACCGTCCACGATGCACCACGACCGGCGAATCCAGTTGTTCTCAAGCGTCACATGGGCAAGGCCAGGCAGTTGTCCGGTTGGCATGAGGTACTTCCTTTTCCGAACGACTCACAAGTAAAGCACCGGTAAATCAGGGACGGATCATGAGTTCCATCGGATTTCGGGCCGTAGGATAAGCGAGACCAGAGTGCGTATCCACTGGAAAAACGCATTGATGTTCAATGCACTGGGTCCGTCGACGGATCAGGGGCTCACGAGTCAGCGATCCGAAAGGCCAACGTCTTCCGGTATGCCTGGTTCCGCTGACCGTCGATGAGTCACTCGCCGGAGGAAACAGCCCACGGGCTCCCAGCCAACAACCCAAAGATGACCCCGCGCTCCGCAAGCCTCACTGCCGTGACGGGTTCACCCGGCTGAAGGTTCAACTGATCTTCAAAGGTCAGAACCGTCCCTTCATGATCGGTCCAAACCCCACGAACCGGCCGGTCGGTCACGTTCACAGCGGTGACCAGGAAAAGGGGACATTCTACTTTTTCTCTTTTCGAAAAAGTAGAATGTCCCCTTTTTATCGGTGCAGTTCGGACGATGACACCACTGAGGTTTTTTTGCGTTTCGGGATCCACGAAGCGGATTGGTGATGTGACTTCCCGCTGCTGCAGCGCGTTGCGCAGGCGATCGGTAAAGGCTGGTGCGTTGGGGTCGGCGACGTTGAGCGGGGAGATGGAGACGTCCTTGCGCGGATGATGGTAGGCATCGAACTTCGCGAAATCGGGGCCGATGGTGATCAGCGACTTTCCCGCCCGCTGGACCCACGGCAGGGCGTCCATCGCGTCCTGCGGAAGGTGCGCGACGCCGGGCAGGATCAGGACCGACGCGCTGGGATGTCGCTTCTGCACCTGGCCGGCGGAGAGCATCTGCTCGGTAACGATGCCGAATGGGATGTTCATCTCGAGGAGGGCTGAGGCCGTCCGGGTCAACAGATCGGCGTGATCCGAATCGCGCAGGACCGACGTCCGCGAATAGAGGATGGTTGCGCGGACCGGAGCTTCGCGCAGTGCGACGATTTCGGGCATGAGGCGCATCAGATCCAGACCCGTACGCAGGTACTCTTCGGTCGGGCCCGGCCGATAGCTCCAGTTGCCGACGAAGTACTCGCGGCTGTCCCTTCCCCAAATCCACGCGATCGAGGCGTCCAGGCCATAGAGGGCGGCGAGCCAGAGGTCACGGCGCACCTTGCCTTGCGGTTGGTCGTTGGTCGAGCCGTCGCCGAGGAAGTGGTGCTCGCTATTGACGAGCGGTTTGGCGGCGATGCTCTTGAACAGAAAATAGCTCGGGCCCGCGCCGTCGTCGGTTCCGGCCAAGTCGGCGGTCCGCTGGATCAGTTCCGGGTCGATGCCCTGCATCACGTCGTAGGGCCTGAACGAGCGGGTCAGCAACTTGGCGTGGGTCAGCTTGTCCGGCGCCGCGGCGTGGACGCGCTCACCCAGCCATTCGATAAAACTCGCGATCCGCTCGTCGTTGAATCGCATCCAGTCGTAGGAGCCCGGCGGGTCGATGTAATTGTCCTCGTTGGGATTGGAGTAGACGGACGTTTCGCTCCAGTCCTTGTACTCCGTGCCCCACCGCTCGTTGAGCTTCTCGACGGTTCCGTGCCGGCTGATCAGGAAGCTTCGCCACAGCCGCTTGGTGTCCGGATCGGCGGTCCAGAAGAAGAAACTCGGTTCGTTGATGAGGCAGGCCGACCAGAAGGCCTTGGTGTCGGCCAACTCCCGAACTGCGCGTTCGATCCACCCGGCCATCAGAGCCCGCGGCTTTGGGTCGTTGATCGGCCAGCCGAGAAACCCGCCCAGTTGGATTCGCCAGCGGGGATTGGCTTCGAAAGCCCAACCGGGCATGTAGTGGGGCGAGACGATCACGTCGGTCAAAACACCCAGTTCGCCCGCGCGGCCGATGGACCGGCGCATGTTGTCGATCCACGCTTGGTTCCACTGGCCCTCGGCTGGGACGATTCCCGGCCACCAGAGCTGGGCCTGGCAATAGTTGATCCCCATTTGGGCCAGGAGCTCTATGTCGTTCTGCACGTGCGTGTCATGGCCGAAGCCGAACAGGAAGACCGGCCGATCCTCCTGGCGGCCGTCGGACCACTGCACCTTCTGGGCCAGATGCTCGCGAACGATTCGAGGCAGCTCTGAGGCGACCCGGCGCGGCGAATCCACGGGCGCCGCCCTGCCATTCTCAATGGCCTTGAGCCGACCGGATTCTTCGGCGACGATTCGGGCGAGGTCTCTGGCCGCGTAGGCCCCCAGCGTATCCGGGTGCTTCTCGGCGTCCTCTTTAAAATAGTCCATGAACCGGGCCGCGAGAGCGACGCGCATCCGGCCGTAGGGATCAAGCCGGCCCTCGGTCTCAAGCTTCTCGGCCAGACCCGACAGTTGCTCTACAGCACCGGCCAAACCCTCCTGCGTGGTCGTCTGCGCCCACGCCGCGGCACACCCGACCACACAAACAAGACCCACAAGCGCGCAGAGCGAACCGCCATGTCTGAAACCATGCATCGACAACTCCTGCTCAGAGACCCGGCACCGACGCCGCGTTATACGGATACCAGTACGGATGCACCGGAAGAAGAACCACATGCCCATCGGTGTGCAGCACGTTCACCGTCGACTGGATCAGGCTGAACCCGCCCTGCACCTGACCGTCGTGGTTCCAGTACCAGCCGAGCTGCGGTGACCAGCCCTGCTGATCCGTCATGATCGCGCTCGTCGGGTCGCTTAGCGTCTTGACTCGTACAGCGTGTACCGATCGGTCCGGATCGAGACCGTAACTGCCCAGATACGCGTAGCTGATGCCCAGACTTTCCTTCCACGGAGGCCACGCGCGAGCCCGCGACCGATAGACCTCCAGCGGACAGTAGAATAAAGACTCGGCCTTCATGTACGTCGGGTAGACCAGATCGACGAACGGACCGGCGTTCGAGAAGAACCCGCCGTATTCCGAGGCGTCAGCGTTGCCCAACTCCACCGGCCACCACCACCAGCTCGGCAGCCGCCCGGTGCACGGAAAGAAGTCGCTGCTGTCCGACGCGTACGCGACCAGGGCGACGCCCCACTGCCTCGCCTGGCTCCCGCAGACCATGAGCTTGGCCTGATGGCGGGCCTCCTGCAGCGCGGGCAGCAGGATCGCCACGAGCACGGCAATGATCGCAACGACCACCAGCAGCTCAATCAGGGTGAAACCATCGGCCGCTGATCTCCGCTGCGAACGCCGCGTTGATCCGAACATGGTTCAGCTCCTGTTCGTCGCGAAAGACTACAGCCGTCGCACCGTCCGGCCCTCGATCAGTTGCGTTTCGACCGTCACCCGCATCGCCGCCTGGGTCGGGTCCTTTAATCGAGCGACCAGCCGCTCCACAGCCAGACGCCCTTCATCCTCAAAACGCACCCGAATTGTCGTCAGCGGCGCAATATCATCCGGCGCCGTCATCCCGTCGAAACCGGTGATCGAGACCTGCTCCGGACAACGGTACCCGTTTCGCCGAAGCCAGCGGTATACCATAAACGCCGTCGTGTCGTTCGTGCAGACCACAGCCGTGACGCCGCCGTCAATCCATCCGCGCAGCACTTCGAGATCCGCATCGCGCGCGAAGCCATACTCCTTGGGACGAATCACCAGCTCGTCGCGCCGCGAAAGGCCCGCCTCGAACAACCCCGCCACATAACCCCGCAGCCTCTCCCGGCAAACCGACGTCTCGATGTTCGCGTCAACGTACCCGATCGACCGATGGCCCAGACCGTGAAGATGACGAATCATCGCGGCAATCCCATCGGTGTTGTCCGGACCGATGCAGTCCACGGGCAGTCCCGGATGATGATGCGCGAGACCCACACAGGTGAAACTCTCGGCAAGCCGTTCCACCACCTCTTCGGGGTAGGAGCCGACCAGAATCACCCCCTGGACCCGCCCAGCCCGCATGACCTCCGGCTGGTGCTCCGGACGGTCCAC
>JAAYCJ010000128.1 GCA_012729815.1 Phycisphaerae bacterium
AAGAGGAACTCAACGTGGTCAGCGCCGACGCCGACGAGCAGGAGGAGACCGAGTAATGTACGAAACGTCACCCTGGGCCGTTACCCGTATTCATCGCACTGGTCGCCTTCGTCCTGTGGATCTCCTACTACTTCGCCCGCCGCACCAAGAACGCCAAGGGCTACTTCGCCGCCGGCGGCCAAATCCACTGGTCGGTCAACGGCATCGCCTTCGCGGGCGACTACCTCTCAGCCGCTTCGTTCCTCGGCATCTGCGGCATGATCGCCACCTTCGGCTACGATGGTTTCCTCTATTCCATCGGCTATCTGGCCGGCTGGATCGTCGCCCTCTTCGTGGTCGCCGAGCCGATGAAACGACTCGGCAAGTTCACCTTCACCGACGCCCTCGACGCCAAGTTCAACTCCAAGGGCATCCAGTTCGCCGCCGCCCTCAGCACGCTGGTGGTCTCCGTCTGCTACCTGATCCCGCAGATGGTCGGCGCCGGCGTGCTGGTCACGCCGCTGCTCGGCCTGCCCCACTGGCTCGGCGTGATGATGGTCGGAGCGATCGTGATCGTCATCGTGGCCACCGCGGGCATGGCCTCCACCACCTACGTCCAGTTCCTCAAGGGCGGACTGCTGATCGTTTTCTCGATCACCCTGGTCATCGTCACCCTCTACCACGGCCTGGCCACCAAACCGAACCACACGGGCGGCGAGGCCTACCACGAATTCAAGACGCTGCCGGTGACGCTCACCGCCGACGGCGCCCCGCAGCTTCAGGATTCCTCCTACACGCTGGCGTCCATCACCACCCCGGCCGACGGCCTTACCTTCGTCAAACTCAACAATGAAGGCAAGGACAGTTGGTGGCACCTGACCGCCGACGACCAGGGCAACCCCGTCCTGACCGAGGCCTACTGGAAAACTGAACTGGCCGAACCGGTCACCGACGCCGACGGAACCCCCGTCAGCGTGCTCTACAACGGCGTGCCGATCACCGAGACCAAGCCGCTGCAGGCCGGCCACCTCAAGCAGCTCGTCTACCAGGGCAAGCCGGTCGACGAAGCCCCCAACCTCGGCGCTCTGCAGTTCATCGAGGCCATCAAGGAAAGCACCATCGTCCGATTCTTCAGCAAAAAGGTCGCCGACGGCGACGACACCGTCACCGTCTTCTATCAGCAACCGACCTCGGGCCGCGACATCCTGCGGCCGGGCCTGAGGTTCAAGGTCGACGCCGCTAAGGGCGCCACCGGCATGGACAAGCTCAATTTCGCCTCCCTCATGCTGGCCCTCTTCCTGGGCACCGCCGCCCTGCCGCACATCCTGATCCGCTACTACACCGTCCCCACCCCCAGCGCCGCCCGCAAGAGCACCATCGTGGCCATCGCCGCCATCGGCCTGTTCTACTTGCTCACCCTGTTCATGGGACTCGGCGCGATGGTCAACGGCGTGGTCGACCTGACCGACAACAACATGTCGGCTCCGCTCCTGGCCAAAAGCTTCGGCGTCACCCTCTTCGCCATCATCTCCGCCCTCGCCTTCGCCACTGTCCTCGGCACGGTCAGCGGCCTGATCGTCGCCGCCTCCGGCGCCGTCGCGCATGACCTGATGGACCGCTTCATGAACCTC
>JAAYCJ010000129.1 GCA_012729815.1 Phycisphaerae bacterium
AAACCCATCTCAAGCGCGGCGGCACCCTGATCAACATCAACATTGTCGATGCCGAGCAAATCCGCGCCGCGCACCGCGAGCCGGAACGGTTCCCCGACCTGGTGGTCCGGGTCACCGGCTTTACCGCATATTTCATGACCTTATCGCCCGAATTCCGCCAGCTGGTCGTCGACCGATTGATCACCAGCTGAACAATTTCTCAGGAGGTGCCCTGTGAAAATCACCGGCATGCACACCATCGTGGTTGGCAATCCGTGGAAAAACTGGCTCTTCGTCAAACTGACGACCGACGAGGGGATCACCGGACTGGGTGAATGTACGTACGGCCTGGGCACGCGGGCGGTCGAAGCGATGCTCGAGGAAATGCGCGCCCTGATCATCGGGGAAGACCCAACCCGGATTGAAGGCCTTGGCGACACGTGGCAAAAAGCCCTGTTCCTGGTGCACGGGCCGATTATCTCCGCCGCGCTCAGCGGCCTGAACATCGCCTGCTGGGACATCGCGGCGAAAGCGGCCGGATTGCCGCTTTACCGATTGTTAGGCGGCCAAACACGCCCCCGGATCCGGGCTTATGCCAACGGCTGGTACCAGGGTCCGCGCGAACCGTCTTTTTTCGCCGAACGAGCCGCCGAGGTCGTCACTATGGGCTACACCGCTCTCAAGTTCGATCCTTTTGGTCACGCCTACCAGTTTCTGGAGCCTGCCGAGAAAAAGAAATCGATGGCGATTGTCGCTGCGGTGCGCGATGCTGTCGGAGACGAGATCGACCTGATGATCGAGGCGCACGACCGTTTCAGTGTGGCGACCGCTGTCCGGATCGGACGTCTGCTCGAAGCATACCGTCCGATGTGGTTCGAGACACCGGTCTTGTCTTACGACATCGCGGCGACACTGGATGTGGCGCGCGCCATACCCGTTCCGGTTGCTTCCGGCGAACGCTTCACATCCCTGAACCAGTTGTCTGAACTGCTGCAGGGTCGGATCGTATCCATTGCCCAGCCGGAGACGCTCCGGATCGGCGGCGTTTCCGGACTACTTAAGGCTGGCGCGATCGCGCACGGCTATGGCGCCCATCTGGCGCCGCACAGCGCCCAGAGCACGTTTACGACCGCCGTCAACACGCATCTTGGCGTGGTGATTCCCAATGTGCTGATCCAGGAATGCTTCGACGACTTTCATGTCGCCTGGGCCCGGGATGTGTTGTCCGGCTGTCCCTGGGTCGTGCAGGGATTCTTGCAGCCGGGCGAGCAGGCCGGTATCGGGGTCGAGCTGGACGAGTCGGAAGCGGCCAAGCACCCTTATAGTCCGAAACATCGCCTGCGCCTTTTTGAGGCTGGCTGGGAATGGCGCGGGTCACGGCCTTCCTGAACCAGGCCTATCGCGCCCGCGGATCTTCGGGGTCGTAGTCCGACCAGTCGACCAGCCAGGGCTTTTCGGTGCGGAAGGGCGTCTTGAACTTGTTCTCGAGAATGCCACGCTTTTCCATGTTGACCATGCAGGCGCGGATGCAGCCGCGTCCGCCGCAGATCGCTTCGCCGTGCGTGAAGGTGTTGGCCGGCTTCTTGTAGAATGGCGTGTATGGGGACGGCTTGAAGTCGTCGC
>JAAYCJ010000130.1 GCA_012729815.1 Phycisphaerae bacterium
GTCAAAACCGCCACCGTGCCCCTGTTCGCCTCGCGCCTGGCCGACCAGGTCGGCGAGACCGCGCCGGAGCAGCTCGAGCAGTACTACCAGCAGCACACCGAGGCGTTCCGCTACCCCGATCGGGTCGCCGTCGAGTACCTGAAGGTCGACGTGGCGAAGGTCAAGGAAAGCGTCGAGGTCTCGCGGGTGGCGGCTCACCGCTACTACGAGGCCCACCAGGCCGAATTCACCGTCTCGACCCAGCCGGCGACGGACGAGGCGGCCACTCAGCCGACCCAGCCGGTGACCCGGCAGTTGAGCTTCGAAGAGGCCTATCCGCAAATCGTGGAACGCCTCAAGGCCTCCGACGCCCGCGAACGGGCCATCCAGGCCATCTCAGCGGCCCGCGACCAGGCGATGAGCCACTGGGCGGCGATGCCAAGCGACCCCAACACCGGCCTTAAGACCCATCCGGAGAAGGTCGCCGACTACGCCCAACTCGCCGAGCAGATGGGCAAACGCAAGCACGTCTCCATCCAATACGGCCAGAGCGGCCTCCTGAGCCGCCAGGAGGCGGGCAACTACCCCGGCCTCGGCGAGGCCTACGCCATCGGCCAGAACGGCTTGGTCCCGTTCGCCGATTACGCCTTCAACGTCGTCCCGCTGGTCGAGCCGCCCAGCGTCGAGGACCGCCGGACGACCGAACAGGTCCTTGTCCAGGACCAGGAAAGCCCCATCCTGTACGCCGGATCGGTGGAAAATCCCGACGCCCTGTACGTGTTCCGGGTGACGCAGGTGGCCCCCTCGCGCCTGCCCGAGTCGCTCCAGGAGGTCCGCGAGCAGGTGCAGCGGGAGTGGAAGCTGGCCCAGGCCTATGACCGCGTCCAGGAACTGGCCGGGCAACTGGTCGAGAAGGCCCGCCAGACCAAGCTGACCGAGCTCTTTGAGGCCGAGGGCGGCCCGTCCGAAGCGATTCTGGCCGCCACCCCGGTCACCGAACCGGTGGTCGCGACCTTCGCCCGACGGATGCTCTCGCCGTGGGAGGGCCGGCTCGGCCCGCCGATGATCGAGGGCGTCGAGATGCCGACCGATGCCTTCGCCGACCGGGCGTTCGAGGTGCTCTGGCCCCAGCCGACCACCCAGCCGGACGGGCAGTTTACCACCACGACCATCGCCGACGACGATGACCGAACCGTCTACGTCGTCCAACTGCTCGAAAAAATGCCCGTCACCGACCAGGAATTCCAGCAGTTCAAACCGTTCCTGGCCCGGATCGCCCTCAGCGCCGCCCAGTTCGAGTTCTACCGTAACTGGTTCGATCCCGAGAACCTCCACAAACGCACCGGGTACCGCCCAGCGGACGTGGACTAAGGCCAATAGGCCTCTATCGCTGGGATTCGGGCTTCGTCCGGGGCGCCGGCGGAGGATCTCCCCTCCACCATGCGCGGCGGATTCCACATTCTTTCGAACCGGCAAGGACCTTGACAGGGTCTCGTTCCGGCATTAGAATGGGGCTGTAATTCGTATTACAAGCCATCGTAATACGTAATTCGAGGTTTTCGATGTCGGTGCTGACGCAGAAACAGATCGCGGATCGGCTGGGGGTCTCCCAGTCGCTGGTCTCGCAGATCCTCAACGGCAAACGGACGGTCAGCTCCAAGCTGCACCGTCGGATCGTCCAGGAAGGGGAGCGGCTGGGGTATCAGCCGAACCATTCGGCTCAGGCGTTGCGGACGGGGCGTCGCCGATCGTGGGGAATTCTAGTGCCTGACTTCAGTTTTCTGGCTGACTTTAATCGCCAGATCGTCCAGGGGCTCTCGGAAGTGGCGTCGGCCAACGACCACGCGGTTTCAATCGCGTGCCTCAGCGGCCCGAGGGCCGAGGAGGAGGACTACCTGAAGGTGGTTCGCGGCGGGCGCTTCGACGGGGTGTTTTTGATCTACGAAGGCCGGGCGTCGCGGCCGCCGTTCGAGCGGATCGTTCGGCTGGGAGCGATGCCGGTGGTGATCAACTGCCCGTTGGGCGACGAGGCGGTTCCCCACGTCTGTTCCGACGGCGAAGGCGGGGTCTATGAGGCGGTGCGGCACCTGATCGATGTGCACGGACGGCGTCGGATCGCGTTCGTCAACCGCTGCCGCGAGTCGTGGGTGATGGAGGATCGCTATCGCGGCTACGAGCGGGCGCTGCTGGATGCGGGGCTGGCGGTGGATGACGCCCTGGTTGAGCCGATGGTCGAGGGGCTCAGCTACGAAGGGCACGGCGAGCGGGCGGTGCGCCGGCTGGTGGAAACGGGCGTCGAGTTCGACGCGATCTACTGCGCCGCTGACTACATCGCGATGGGCGTGCTGGCGGGTCTGCACGATCATGGAATCGCGGTTCCGCAGCGGGTGGCGGTGGTGGGGTTCGACAACTTCCATCTGACCGCCTGCACGCGGCCGCGGCTGACCACGGTGGCGTGCGACGGGATCGCGATGGGCCGGCGGGCCGGGCGGATGATGCTGGAAATCCTGGACGGCGGACACGAGCGGGTAGCCCGATCGGTTCGGCTGCCCGTCTCGCTGGTGGTCCGCGAGTCGTGTGGTTGTGGAAAGGCCGGAGTCTCCGATTCCTGATTGGGAGAGGCGACATGCCTCATTTCGGTTGGAAAGGTGGCCCCCGCGGGTCGACAGCGTTTACGCTGATCGAGTTGCTGGTGGTGGTGGCGATTATCGCCGTGCTGGTGTCGGTCCTGCTGCCGGCGCTGCAGAGCGCGCGGGAGGCGGCGCGGTTCGTGGCGTGCGCGTCGAACCTGCGGGCCAGTTCCGCCGCGCTGCATCTGTACGGCCGGGACAATCACGATCAGCTTCCCGAGCGGTTGATCCAAGGTCCAAGCCATATCGCGACCTACGACTCGGCGGTTGTCTGGGCTACGTGGATCGCGCCGCTGCCGGGCGAAGGGGGCGGAGGCGGGTACTGCAACCTCGGCCAACTGGTTCGTCCGACACCTTACCTGCCCAGCGGCCAGTCGCTGTACTGCCCGACCGGGTCGATGGGATGGTACAAATACTCTGACGGTTGGCCGAATCCTGGCGGAGCCACTTGGGCGCTCTGCAACTACGACTTCCAGCCGTGGATCAAGCCGGACGGCTCGGCGTACTATCGGCCGACGCTGGACGTCTGCGCCGGGCTGAACCTGCCGCTGGCCTGGGACACGATCGGGTTGCACCTGGTGGAAGGGGCGATGCAGCACGGCCCGCGGTGGAACGTGGCGTACGCCGACGGGCACGTCCAGCCGTACCTTAACGGCACGCACGACGACTACAACGCCAGCCCGGACCCGGGCATAATCGGCCCGCCGCCCGCGGACATTTCGGGTATGGATTTCGCCACGCTGATCGTCAACGGCCTGAACCAGCAGCCGAGTACGGGACTGGCGATGAAGTACCGGTTCATCCCGAGCCGATGACGCAGGGTGGGCACTGCCCACCGGATTGCTTCTTCCTCATGATTCCAGCGGTATACAAATGAATTGGGAGTGCGCCGACTGGCGCTGGCAAGGTCCAGAGTGATATGAATTCTCGCGATCACTACATGGCGTTCATGGGACGGAAGCCACAGAACCTTCCGCATTGGGAGCACTGGTCATGCCCCGACGCCGAGACGACCATCACGGGGATCGACTACTACGAGCATCCGCGGTTGTGCCGCCAGAAGTTGGTGGCGATGTACCCTCGGCTGGCCTGGTCGCTGGGGGTGCCGGACGACGATACGCCCAAGCCGCGTCCGCGCCTCGACCTCGACGGGCACAGCTCGGACCCCGGCAAACACACGGTCCGCTGGGGCGACGGCGAGTCGGCCCCGTGGAGCCACGGCGAGGCGTTCCGATCCGCCGAGGACGTGTTCGCCTACAGCCCGCTGGAGCACGCCCACGAGTCGCTGCTCGGCGACGTCACCAGCGAGGAGACCCTCTACCGCAACTGGCGCAAGCTTCTGCCCGCCGAGTGGGGCGACCGGGCGCCCGAAGGTTCGACGCGCATGGACTGCTACAATCACTTCACGATGTTCATGTGGCCGCTGATGACGTTCGGCTACGAGCTGTTTCTCGAGACGTGCCTGGACGAGCGGTTCGACCGGATCATGGACGAGTTCGCCGAGATCAACCGGCGGGTGTTCCGGGCGCTGGCCCGGATGCCGCAGAACTTCATCCTCTGCCACGACGACATCGTCAACACCCGCGGGCCGGTCTGTTCGCCCGCGTGGATGCGGCGGCATATCTTCTCCCGCTACGAGGAGTTCTTCGGCATCGTCCGCGACGCGGGCAAGCAGGTCATCTTCATGACCGACGGCTGCGTGGACGCCTTCGCCGATGACATCTTCGCCTGCGGGGCGCGGGGCATCATCACCGAGCCGTACACCGATTTCCGGGCGATCGCCCGGAAACACGAGAACTGCTTCCTGGCCGGCGAAGGCGACAACCGGGTGCTGATGCGCAGCCGGCCGGAGGAAATCCGGGCGATGGTCGAAGGCATGGTCGAGACGGCCCGGATGACCGGCGGCTACATGATGTGCGTCGGCAACCACATTCCGTGGAACGTCCCGCCAAAGGCGGTCCAATGCTATCTCGACCTCTGCGAGGAACTGGCCCACCGTTAGTCACACGAGTTCGATTCGTTTCAATTGGAAGGACGCTCAATGACCCCCGACTCCCTGCCTTTTCTCTACGGCTGTGAATACTACCGCGCTCCGACTCCGGCCCGGCGATACTGGGCGGAAGATCTGCAGCGGATGGCCGATGCGGGCTTCAACGCGGTCAAGCTGTTTATCCAGTGGCGGTGGGTCCATCGCGGCCCCGACCGGTTCTGGTTCGACGATCACGACGAGCTGATGGACCTGGCCGCCAAGGTCAAACTGCCGGTGACGATCAACCTGATCTTCGACACCGCGCCGGTCTGGCTCTTCGATCGCCATCCGGAGGCCTACATGGTGACGGCGGACGGTCAGACGCTGATTTCGCGGGCGGTGGTCTGCCGGCAGATCGGCGGCTATCCCGGCCCGTGCTTCAACCACGAAGGCGCGTGGGCCGAGCGGGAAGCTTTCATTCGAGCGACCGCCAGCCGCTACGGCGGCCATCCGGCGATGGGCATGTGGGACGTGTGGAACGAGCCGGAGTCGTGCCTGTACCTGCGCGAGCCGGACGCCAGGACGCTGGTGTGCTATTGCGGGCGGTGCGACGAGGGATTTAAGGCGTGGCTCAAGGACAAGTACGGCCAGGTGGAGCGGCTCAATGACGTTTGGGGCCGCTGCTACGACGACTTCTCGCAGGTCGAACTGCCGCGCGACCCGCAGCTGTTCTGCGACATGATCGACTGGCGGTTGTTCCATCAGCAGTCGCTGGCGGCCGAGGGCCGGCGGCGGCTGGCGCTGGTCAAGTCGCTCGACGCGAAACACCCGGTCTACCTGCACCCGGTGCCAAACACCACGCACTTCAACGCGGTCACCTCGGTGGACATGTACGACATCGCCGAGGGCGGCGACTGCTACGCGGGTTCGGTGATCGGATTCCCGCTCAACCCGCTGCACATCCTGGCGGGAAGCGAAGGGCGGGTCTGCTACAGCGCCGAAAGCCACCTGCGGCCGGGAATGACGGGCGTGTATCCCAGAACGTTGACGCTGGACACGATCGCGTGGGAGTTCGTCGCGCAGATCGGGCTGGGCATTCGCGGCTTTTTGTACTGGCAGTACCGCTGCGAAACGCTGGGCATCGAGAGCCCGGCGTGGGGCCTGCTGGATCAGGACGGTCGGCCGGGCCGTACCCACGAAGCCGCGTGCGAGTTCTGGCGGCGGCTGAGGCCGGTGGCGAAGCGCCTGATGGCGGCGCCGGTCGAGCCGGCCGAGGCGGCGATCTACCAGTCGTCGTCGAACGAGGTGTTCCACTGGTGCCTCAACGGCGACTTCCGCACCCTGCGGCAGTCGGTCGAGCGGTTCACGCAGTGGCTGTACGAGCGGAACGTGCGGCTGACCTACGTCGGCGAAAAGGCCATCCGCCGCGGCCTGTCCGATCGGATCAAGCTGCTGGTGCTGCCGGCGGTGCACGCGCTGGACCAGGCGACGGCGGCGGCGATCGTGGCGTGGGTGCGAAAGGGCGGCACGCTGATCTGCGAGGCCCTGACCGGCATGTACGATCTGACCGCGGGCCGCCATGGCATGGTGCTGCCGGGCGCCGGACTGGCTGAGGGGTTGGGTCTGCGTGAGATCAACCCGACGGCGAGCGTGCACCTGAAGCTCAGCGACCAGAGCGAAGGGGCGATGCAGCTTGTCGGCGACACGGCCAAGGCGTTCGAGGCCCACGGGACTCGCGGCGGCGACCTGGTGCCGCTGAGCACGGCCGACGGGGCTACGCTGTGGGGCAAGACGCACTACGCCGAGTTGGAGGCCGAGGGCCTGGAGGCGCTGGCCGGACTGCCCGGCCACCCGCCGTGCGCGGGCTGGCGCAAGGTCGGCGACGGCGGCGTGCTGTACATCGGCACGCTGATCGCGTGGGACCGCAACGCCAGGACGCCGGACGTGCTGGACGGCGTGCTGGAGCGGGCGGCGGTCCGGTCGGGCGTGGCGCGCGACTGCCCGCCGTGGCGGGCCGCTGCGGCCGGCGTGCGGATCGACCGCTTGGACACCGGCGACGGCGAGGCGTTCGCCGCGGTCAACATGACCGGCTCGCCGGTGGAACTGACGTATGACGGCGATGAGCCGCTGACGGCCCTGTACGGGTCGCGGATGGATGGCTCGCGCCTGACGCTGGCGAACGGCACAGCCGATCTGCTGGTCCCGAGTCGATGGCTTAAGGCATAACCTCCAGTGGAATGATCCGATGACAAAGAACGCCGCGGTCAGAACCGTTTCGAACGGCCGGATGTCGCTTTCCTTCGATGCCCGGACCGGTGCGCTGCTGGCGATCCGCAACCTGGAGACCGGCGGAACGTGCCTGAACGCCGGGCGGTCCGCAGCGAGTCCGTTCGCGGTGTATCACGACTTCCATAGGGAGTTCGACGTCGAGCTGCGGTCGGGCTACGGGACCAACCGGATCACGCCGCCGGCCAAGATCGCAAGCAGCGAGTTCTCTGCGAAGCGGGCGACGGCGGAATTTCGCGGGCAGGGCTCGCGAACGCGGATCGCCTATCAGAATCCCGATCAACCGTGGCGGGCCGAATTGACCGTCGAGGCCGGTGAAGGCAAGGACTTCGTCCGCCTGAGGCTGAAGGTGACCAACGTCAGCGATCAGCCGCGGGCGATGATGGCCGTCTTCCCGTATTTGCATGGTATTCGTCTCGGCGACGGGCGGAAGAACCTGATGGCGGTCAACGACGAGGCGGGATACATCCGGCCGCTGTGGGCCAAGCCGTGTTGCGACTACCGCCATCCGGAGGCGGGCGGCATCCACGGCTGCGGTATGCAGGTCAGCATGCAGTGGGGCTGCGCGTTCGACGAAGCCAGCGGCGACGCCCTCGGATTCATCGTCGAAGATCCGGACTTCCGCAACAAGGAAATCGCCTACGACAAACCGTCGATCCAGGTCCGGTACTTCCCGCCGCGGATGCTCGAATCGGGCCAGAGCGCGGAGTTCCCAGCGGTGCGGCTCATGGCGTACCGCGGCGACTGGAAGCCGACGGCGCAGGCCTATCGCAAGTGGTTCACACGCAGCTTCGACCTTCCGCCGCTGCCCAAGTGGTTCCGCAATATCGACAGCCACCGCGGAGCGTGGAGCTTCAAACCCGGCCAGCAGATCGAACAGCCGCCGGAGGCGATCACCGCCCTGGGTAACTTCATGGAGTCCTTCGAGGACCTGCCGAGCATCTACCTGCGCCAGCCGTCGGAACTGGTGGAGCTGTGCTTCTTCAGCCACGCCTCGATGGGCGCCGACGTGACCGGCCGGCGATTCGCCCACATGGACGGCGACAACACCGTGCGGGCGGACCTCGGCGGGACGGCGGCGATGCGCGAGGGCGTACGCCGGCTGCACGCGATGGGCTATCGCTTCACGCTCTACGTCGAAGGCTACATCATCAACGACGACGCCGATATCGTGACCAAAGGCGAGGCCCGGCAATGGGCCGTGACCAACCGCGACGGGACCAACCAGGGGCTCTACTCGCAGGCCCGCTGCCTGCACATGTGCCCCGGATCGGCGGGCTGGCAGGAGCATCTGGCCCGCACCTGCGCAGCCCTGGTCCGCGAGACGGGCGCGGACGGCATCCGGCTCGATTCGCTGGGCGGGTACTTCTTTCCGTGCTTCAACCCAGCCCATCATCACGAGAGCCCCTTCGACTACAACCGGTGGCTTGGCGAGTTGCTGGCCAAAGTGGGGCGAGCGGTCCGCGAGGTGAATCCCGACTGCCTGCTGATGACCGAGACCGCCTCCGAGATCATTCGGCCGCACTTCCACGGGTCGCTCAGCCAGGCGGTCAACGAGGCTCAGGTGACGGCCAGCCGCGACGTTCCGACGATGCGGGTGGCGATGCCCGAGTACGGGATCATCCTGCATAACCCGCACGGCCCCGTCTCAGCGTCGCTGGCGGGCTTTCCCGGCGGATCGGTCTCGTGGCCGGCCAGCGGCAAGTTCGCCGAGACGGAACGCCGATGGCGGATGGCGCGGTTCCCGGTCGGGCACGTGCTGCGGTGGGGCGATGCGGCGTACGACAATCCGCCGTCTGATCGGGCGGACGTGACGACGCGGCGCTTTGGCGGGCAAGGCATGGACGTGGTCGTTGGCGCACGCCATCGCTATCCGCGAGGCAAGAACCTCAGCGGTTACTACGTTCGCAACACGGACATCGACATTCGCCGCGATCCGGTGCGGTTCAGCGCGACCGTCGACGGGCTGCCGGCCAGGCCCACACGGGTCTACCTGGTGGACATTCTGAACCGAACGGCACGGACGGTCAGCGGCCGCTTCGCCCGCGGGTCGGCGACGTTCGAGGTCGATGCGAACTGGTTCCAGTTAATCGTCCTCCATGATCGGGATCTGCCGTTGGCGACCATGCGGGAGCCGCAGCCAGCGCAGAGCGGCCGGACGATTTCGATTGATGTGGACCTGATCGGCCCGAAGAAGGGCGCCTCACTGCGCGGCGTTCTGCGGGCCCAAAGCCTCGGCGTCGAAAAGACGGCGGTGACGCTGCCCGGTCCGGTGCGCCTGGCGATTCCCACGAACGCTCCGGCGGGCATGCACGTGCTGACGCTCGAAGGCGGCGGCTTTCTTGGCGCCAAGTGCTTCCTGAAGGTCGAGGGCGGCCGGTAGGGCGGCTCTATCTCGCTTGGCGGTTCAGGAGGTCGCGGATATTCTGCTTCATGGCCCGCGTGGCCTTGCCGCGGTGGCTGATCGCGTTCTTCTCCTGACGGGAAACCTCAGCCGTCGTCTTGCCCAAATCCGGCACCAGGAAATGCGGGTCGTAGCCGAAACCGTTTTGCCCGCGCGGCTTGTCGATGATTACTCCCTCGATCGTCCCTTCCGCCGTCGCCAGCACCTCGCCGGAGGGTTCGACCAGGGCCATCACGCAGCGGAACCGCGCGGCACGCCTCTCACGCGGCACGCCGGCCAGTTCGCGCACGAGTTTGGCGTTGTTGGCCGCGTCGTCGCACGGTTCGCCCGCATACCGGGCGGAGATCACGCCGGGCGCTCCGCCCAGCGCATCGACCTCCAAGCCGGAGTCGTCGGCGAGAGCCAGCAGCCCGGACCGCTGGGCGTAGTAGCGGGCCTTGGCGCAGGCGTTCTCCTCGAACGTCTGGCCGCTCTCCTCGGCTTCCGGCATCGGCGGAAGGTCCTTGAGCGAGAGGAGGCGGATCGGCATGTCGGCGAACTCCGCCGCGATCTCGTCGAACTTGCCGCGGTTGCCGGTGGCCAGGAGAATGGTCGTCCGCTCGGTCGTCATCGGTCTACTCCTGCCGGCAGCCGAGCGACTTTTCGAGCGACGCGACCGCCTGCCGGAGACTCTGCGACTTCTGCCCCTTCGGCCCTTCCCAGATGACCTCCTGGTCCTGCTCGAGCGACTGCTCGATCTTCTTGCACGCCAGCACGACGGTCGAGTGGTTCTTGTTGCCCAAATACTTGCCGATCTCGGGAAAGCTCATCGGCGTGTGCTTGCGGGCCAGGTACATCGTCACCGCCCGGGCCAGGGCGATGGTCCGCGTGCGCTTCGAGGCGCGAATGTCGGCCACCTTGACGCTGAAGTGATCAGCCGTCAGTTGTTCGATCTGGCTGACCTGGAGCGACCCGCTGCGGGGCCGCGAGCACTCGCGGACAACCTTCTCCGCCACCGGCACGCTGACCGGCTGATTGCACAGCGAGGAATAGGCGATCAGCTTCAGGATTGCCCCTTCGATCTCGCGCACGTTGCCGTCGATGCTGCGGGCCACCGTCTCGATCACCGGTTCGGGCATCTGGCAGCCCATCTCGCGGCTGCGGACTTCGACGATCGACCGGCGGGTGTCCATGTCGGGCGGATCGATCTCGACCACCATGCCGCTGATGAAGCGGTCCACCAGCGACTGGTGAAGCTCGCCGATCATGCGCGGATGGGCGTCGGAGGCGGTCACCACCTGCTTGCCCGCCGCGTCGATGGCGTTGTACGTGTGCAGGAACTCCTCCTGCGTGGCCCGCTTGTTGGCCAGGAAGTGGATGTCGTCGATCACCAGCACGTCGACGTTGCGGTACTGCCGGCGGAACTGGTCGAGCGTGCCCGTCTTGACCGCGACGATGAACTGGTTGGTGAACTCCTCGCCGCTGACATAACGCCAGCCGACCTCCGGATGGCGGATCGTCAGCGCGTTGCAGAGCCCCTGAAGCAGGTGCGTCTTGCCCAGGCCGCACGAACCGTGGATGAACAGCGGGTTGTAGCGGCTGATGACCTGCTCGACCACCGACTGGACGGCGCTGTAGGCGAGCTGATTGGACGGACCGACGATGAACCGGTCCAGCGTGTAGCGCAGCTTGCGAACCGGCGGACGCTTGGGCAGCTCGCGCCGCGAGAGGTTGCCCGATCCGTTCGCTTCCGTTCTGGTCGCGATCGGCGTGCTCGACTCCGAAGCTGGCGCCAGTTGAGGGTTGATCTCGAACCGCAGCGACGGACGAGAGCCGGTGGCCTGCGCCGCCGCTTCGCGAAGCTCATCCGAGAAGTTGTTTTCGATCCAGCCGCCGACGAAGGTGTTGGGCACCTCGATGCGAAGATGCTCGTCGTTCAGACGCAACCGCGCCGAATTCCGAAACCACAACTGAAACTTCCGCGATCCAATCCGCTCCTCCAGATTCTTCTCTATCTCGACAATGGCTTGTGGCGCGGTAGACACAACCATGTATGAAACCTCCTGACCCGCGCAGCGCCGGGCGTAGTGTGCGAACGAGGAATGCCCCTGGTCGGTACTGGGGGGCCTCCGTGCTGAATCCCCTGGCCCTTAACTTCGGCTCGCTGATCCGCTTCCTGCCGAGGGATGTCTCACAAGTGCATGGGAATTTAGCATTGTCCGAACCCATCGTCAACGAAAAGATTCGGCCAAACTTCTCAACACGCGACCAGCGCTCATGCCGGCAAGCAGTTACGGCGAAAAAAAAAATTCCGTCAACCCGTCATCCACACGATACCAACATTCATGTGCAAAAAGCGTTCGACCTGCGCATTTTCAGACCCGTTCCATCCGCGTTCTCGATGCGTTAAAACCGCAAAGAAGAATCAGCGGCCAAATGTGAAAACGGGTAACCGCCGACGGCCTATCCAACTCGTAAAACTCCGCGACCGTCAGGGAGCGAGGTCTTCTGCTCTCGATATCTCTCGGTCCCCTGTCTTTTCCCGCGTGCTCCGCGTGTCCCGTGCTATTCCAAAACGACGTCGCACCAGCGGATAAGAGCGAAGACGGCTTACGGCTCTTCGGCGGCGGGCGAGGTGGTGGTCGATTGCCGGAGGCGTTCCCTGATCTCGTCAAGGACGGGCGAGGTGGCCGGTGAGAGTCGGCGAATCGCGTTCGGCTTTGACTCGTCGGTGCGATCAAAACCGTCCGCTTCCGTCACTTCCAGGATGCGGGCGCCGGCTTGCGGATCGTGCACAGCGTTGAACGTGCCGAAGATCAGGTACGCGGAGGGTTTGGACCATCCTCCCAGCAGGCTGGACGACTGGAGGCTCACGTTGACGCGAAACGCCCCGGCGATGCGCTCGCCGCTACGGTTCTCGGTGCCGACGATGCCGTAAAGGCTCTTGAACCGGTATTGGCTGCCGGACCGCCGGATCAATCCGCGCACCGTTTCAAAGTTTGCCTTATAGTTCTTGCCGATGCCTTGGGACGGTTCGTCGAACGCAAACGAGATATAGAAACTCCGCTGATAACGTTCGCCCAGCAGCGAAAACTCTTCGCCCTTGCCCGCGATCTTGAATTGGCCCTGGTCATCGATCCACCAGTAACACTGATCGCAATGCAGCGTGATGACCTTCGCGTCGGTGGGTTCGACCATGATGGTCGAGGTGTTCTTGCTGACAAAGTGCGAGGTCAACCGGCCGCTGCAGCCGAAGGCGGGCAGCAGTCCGGCCAGCATCACCCACGCCGCAAGACGCGCCGGCTGACGAACGCTCAGCACGTGGGCCGGTCTGGGAAGATGGGCAAACTGCCGGCGAATTCCCGCACTTCCTGAGCGGTCTTGTTCGCCACGGCCTCCCCGTCGTCGGCTCGAAGGATTCGGTCGATCCATTCCGCGATCCGTTTCATGTCCGAGGTTGTCATGCCGCGGGTGGTCGCAGCGGGTGTGCCGATGCGAATGCCCGAAGTCTGGGTCGGCTTGCGGGTGTCGAACGGCACCAGGTTCTTATTGACAATTATACACGCCGCCTCCAGACGCGACTCGGCGTCGGCCCCGGTCAGATCGGGGCAGGTCTCGCGGAGGTCCAGGAGCATCAGGTGGTTCTCGGTGCCGCCGGTGACGAGGCGATAGCCGCGGCTCTTGAGGGCCTCGGCGAGGGCCGCGGCGTTGGCCACGATGCTCCGCTGATATTCCTTGAATGCCGGCGTCATGGCCTCGCCGAACGCGACCGCCTTGGCCGCGATCGCGTGCATGAGCGGACCGCCCTGGATGCCGGGGAAGACCGCCGAGTCGATGGCCTTGGCGTACTCGCCTTTGCACATCGTGAGCCCGCCGCGAGGGCCGCGGAGAGTCTTGTGGGTCGTGCTGGTGACGAAATCGCCGAACGGAACGGGGCTGGGATGCAGCCCGGTGGCGACCAGGCCGGCGATATGGGCGATATCGCACATCAGATACGCCCCGACCTCCCTGGCGATCTGGCCGAAGGCCTCGAAGTCGATCTTGCGCGGATAGGCCGAGTAGCCGCAGATGATCAGCTTCGGGCGGCACTCCTGGGCCTGCTTGCGGATCGCAGCCATGTTGAGCTGCTCGGTCTTGGGGTCCAGACCGTAGTGGACGATTTTGTACAATTTGCCGGAGATATTGACCTTCAGCCCAGCGGTCAGGTGCCCGCCGTGGGCCAGGTCCAGCGAAAGGATGGTGTCGCCCGGCTGGAGCATGGCGATATAGACCGCGGTGTTGGCCTGGCTGCCCGAGTGCGGCTGGACGTTGGCGTGATCGACCCCGAAAATCGCCTTGGCCCGGTCAATGGCTAGGGTCTCGATATCGTCCATCTGCTTGCAGCCGCCGTAGTAGCGCTTCGAGGAGTATCCCTCAGCGTATTTGTTCGTGAAGATCGAGCCGGTCGCCTCGAGCACCGCCCGCGAGGCGTAGTTCTCCGAGGCGATCAGGTTGATGCAGCCCGTCTGCCGATCCAGTTCGCGGGCGAAGATCTCACGGATCTGGGGATCCGCGATGGCGCTGTCACCCAAATTGGCGGTCGCTGAAAGTCTTTTGCAGCTACAGCTACACATATCTTTTATGAACCTCCGCTGTTTCCGGGAAAAGTCCGCAAGAAACATAACGATAAGCATTCAAAGCCGGAAATCAAGCGCGATGTCAAATCGGGGCAAGGAAGCTCCGCCCGGTTTCCCATTGCCGCGATCCGCTCAGCGATTGGCCCGGAGGATGCGGGCCAGGTCGTCCCAGTAGTCGTGTTCCTCGACGGAGGCCGATTCGTAGAGGAACAAGCCGTCGGCGTCGGTGGCCAGGCACGCGCCCAGGGCGCGGTCCAGGGCTTGGATGAACAGTTTGCGGTCCTGGTTGGCTGCGATGGGCAGGGGAGCCGGCGGGTCTTCCATCCCGTCAATGCGCTCCTCGGTCGCGCCGGAGATGGCGACGTGCTTGCCCCTTTGACGGGCGTCGGCGAACTGGGCGGCGGAATGCTCGCGCCAGTCCTTGGCCCCGTAGCGGCGGTGCTCGGAGAGGATGACGAAACCGTCGACCAGGTCCTCAGCGATCCAGGTTTGCCAATCATGGTGGAACTCGCCGAGCGGTACCCGCCCGCGCCGCCCCGCCGGGCTCAGGTAGCATTCGGCATCGGTGTAGAACCCGGCGATCAGCTCGACGCCGGTCCTTCTGGCCTCGGCGCGGGCCTCGCGGAGGAACTGGGTCAGGTACTCGCCGCGAAGGCGGTTCCACTTGCCCGGATCGAAATCGCCGACGGCGGCGTCGGCCGGATTGCCAAGCCGCGGATTAAAACCGAACCGACGCTGGTACTCCTGACACTCCGGCTCATTGAAGCCGTACTGCAGGTAGGGATCCTTGCCGGTCAGCGGCAGCGGGCAGACGTGCTGAATCCCCGAGTGCGTGCGGGCGGTATCGAGATAGATCCCATCCGGTCCGTAGGCCATCAGCTCCTTGAGTTCGGCCAGGCGATGCTCGCGAACCTCCGGATGGGAATACGAGAGCAGTCCGCGAATCCGGTGGTCCAGCAGGCGGTGCTGCCACGTGAACTGCGGGTGGCGAACTTCGAACTCGCTCTCGCAGCCGGGATAGTACTCGTCAAACAGGGTCACGTAGAGATACACCTTCAGGCCGCACTTGGCGGCCTCGTCGATCACCACCGCCGGCGGATCGCACTGCTCGATCACCAGCCGATCGACGCTGGCCTCGCGGAAGCGGCCGGGCGTCTCGACGGTCGTGCCGATGATCGTGCGGACCTTGCTGCGGTAGGTCACCTGTCCGAGGCACGAGACCCGCCAGCAGATGCTGTTGATGCCCGCCTCGGCGCAGGTGCGCACGAGCTGGCGGATGCGGTCCTCGCCGTAGAGAAAGCCGTGCTGATAGCCGTAGTAAAACTCGTCGGCGGCGTCGACGCCCATGATGATTTCTTTGGCCATGTTCGATTCCTTGGTGGTATCTGGTGGTATGGGTCAACTCGTCTGAAGGCGAATCTCGGTTCGAACAACTCCCGCTCTCCCACTCGCCTCCGACGGCGTCCGCCGGGCGAATTGCCGGAAATCGTCCGCAACCGCCGGACCGTTCGCCGGTGAACCGCTTTTTCTGAAGGTCAACACGCCCGTCCCGCCGAATCGGCGAAGCCGCGGGAAGGCGTGGAACAGCTCGAAATCGAGCATCTCCAGACGCGAAGGTCCGCGACTCTGCGGCGTCCGCACGAACAGGTCGAGTCGTGAGAGCAGGCTGAAATGCTCCACGTGCAGGTTGCCGGCCACGCCGCGGATGGTCTGAAGGTCGCCGTCGGTCAGTTTGCGCTCATGCTCGGTGGCCTGATGGCCGTACTGGCGAGACCAGCCTTTCGGCAGAAGCCGTCGCATCGGCCGCCAGTTGCGCACGGCGTCGAAAACCGGAACCTCCAGGTGTTCGCGAAAGACCGCCATGCCGCCCGGCCGCAGCACGCGGAGGCACTGCCTCACCGCCGGTTCGATCTCCACGTGGTGCAGCACGTCGAATCCGATCACCAGATCGAAGGAGTCGGAGGGCAGCATCAACGCTTCAGCCGCCTGCACGGAGAAGGTCGTTCGGTTTTCGAAGCCGTATCGGGCGGCGAGCCGCCGGGCCTCGGCGATCTGGTTCTCGGATATGTCGAAACCGTGGACCTGGAAGCCCATCGCGGCAAACCGGACGGCGGATTTGCCGGCCCCGCAGCCGAAATCAAGCAGCGCCCTGGCGCCCGCCGCGCGTTCCTCCGCCGCCAGGCCGAAAACACGCCACGTGGTGTTCCACGGGTTCCGCGGTTGACCCCACACCACGTCGAACGAGACTTCGGCCTGGGCCTCCTGTTGGGCGCGGCGATCGTAGTAGACGCGTTCGCTTAGCTGTCTGGCGGTCAGGACCGGTTGCGCCACGGGCGCGACCGGCTGCGGGCTGGATTGTGTCAGTGGATGCATCGCCGCGCCCTCTGAATGTCCTGAGCGTCGTGTGCATTGTAGATATGGGCGAGGTTCGGATCAAGCGGCCATCGCGGTCAGACGTGCGGACCGCCAAATCCGCCGGACAACGCCGCAGCCACGAAGCGCTTGACGTGGCCGATCCGCTCCTCGATCCGGGCCGGGTCGCCCAGGTCCTTGCCCAGCGTGGCCGAAAGGGTGGCCTGGTTGGAAAAATAAAAGAAGCACAGGGCCATGCAGTCGGTCAGGAGCTGGTCGGCTTCGAGGACCGGTTCAGCCTGCTCCGGCCGCTCCAGCCGCGCCAGCGACGCCCGAAGGGCCTGAAGGATGGGCGATTTGGTCGCGGCCACGGGCAACCGGCGAACGGTGCTTCCGCCGCGGAGGTTCTCGTGCATCATGATCCGGACGAAGACGCGGTCGCCGGCGAGAAAGCGGTAGTAGCGCTCGACCAGATGGGCGATGATCCGCGCAGCGTCGGCCTCCGGCGGAAAATCCAGCTCCGGCTCAGCCGCCTTCTCGTACTGGTGCATCAGGACGGCCTGCCACAGGCCTTCCTTGCTGGAAAAATAGTGATAGATCATCCGCTTGTTCAGGCCCGCCGCGGCCGCGATCTCGTTGATGCTCGCCGACGGGCCCTGATCGGCGAAGAGCGTCTCAGCCGCAGCGAGAATCCGCCCGCGGCTTCGCTCCGCGTCACGCCGTCTGACGGTGTCGTTTGTCTGTGTTTCCTCGTTCGCCATCTGAAACCGCCCAAGTTGCTCCGCCACCGCAAATTCCCCGCTCCCTCACGACCCCGTTGCCCAAAGGTAGGTCCGCCGCCTTCGGCGGACTCTTCGCGATCTGGGCAACAGGCCCTCGTGGTCGCAACTTTCTGGCGACGCGCTCGTCACCCTTTCAACCAACGGGCCAGGTTTTGTTTTACGAATTCCTCATCGGTCAGGTGCGGGTAGCGCTCGGCGATGCGGTCGATCTTTTCGGTCTGGCCGGGGCTGAGACGCTCGCGGTCGTCGATCGTGCGGACCGTTTCGAGCAGGCCCGTGCGCGTCAACACGTAGAGAATGCCGGAGATGCAGCCGGCAAAACCGTGCGACGGGTCGAAGACGGCTTCATTAGCCTCGGTGACCTGCGCGGCAAGCGTGAGCAGCTCAGCCGGAATGGCCGCCGCGTCGCGGATATTCTTGATCTGTTCGAGTTGCTCAACGGCCCGTCTGGTCCAGAAGGCCCAATGGCCCAGCAGGCCGCCGGCGATCGACATGCGGACCGTTCGCCCGTTGACCGCGATTTCGTAACGGGTCAGCAGATCGACGATGATCGCATCGTCGTTGCCGGTGTACAGGGCGACCCGCTCCGCCCGCCCGCTGGCCGCCACGCCGCGGACCACCGCCAGCGTCTGATACCGGTTAAACGGGGCGATCTTGATCGCCGCGAGGTTGGGAATCTCAGCCAACTGCGACCAGAACGCCTCGGACAGGATGCGCCCGCCCGCAGCCGGCTGGAGATAAAAACCCATGATGGGCATGGCCTCGGCGACCTGTCGGCAATGGTCGATCAGGCCCGCGTCGTCGGCATCCTTGAGCGCGCCGAGGCTGATCAGCCCCAGATCGTAGCCGATCTCGCGGGCAAGCTGCGCCTCGCGGACTGCCTGTCCGGTCCGGCCGCAGATGCCGGCCACCATGACCGTCGACCGGTCCGGCCGCCACGCCCGCACCGTTTCAATGGCCAGCCGCAACACCGGTTTATACAAGCCGATCTTCGGGTCGTGAATGGCGAATTCCGTAGTATGTACGCCGACCGCCAGACCGCCGGCGCCCGCATCCAGGTAATACCGCGACAACGCCCGCTGACGCCGCTCGTCGAGCTTCCTCTCCGCCGTCAGGGCCAGCGGATGGGCCGGAATGACCATGCCATCGGCCAGGGCCGTTCGGATCGTCTCCGGCGTCGCCGGGTAACTCGCTGTCATCGGTTTGACTCCTCTCCTGTCGGCTTGGCGATCAGAACTTCCCGTCTCGGACCTGGAACTTCGTCGGTTTGTTCAGCCGCTTGCCGCCCGCCGCCACCCAAGCGGTGATGGTCCGTACCATTTCGAGCATCGAAACGCGCGGATAGCCAAAGGCCTCAAAGCATTGGGCGGCGTTCCCGAGCAGGGCGGTAGGGGCCTCCTCGCCGACAAAAACCGGCTCCTTGCCCAACACCCGTCCCACCTGCTCCGCCAGATACCGCACCGAAACGGTCTCGGGCCCAGCCACGTTGAGCACCGCGGGCGGACTGTCAGCCAGCACGATCGACCGGGCGATGTAGTCGTTCGCGTCACCCTGCCAGATCAGGTTGACAAAACCCGTGGTCACGTCGATCGGCTGACCGCCCAGGATCTTGTCGGCCAGGTCCACCACGATGCCATAGCGCGGCTCGTTGGCGTAGAAAAGCCGCACGAGGACCGCCGCCGTACGGTCCTTGTCGCTGAAATACTGAAAGACCCGTTCGCGGCCGAGACAGGACTGGGCGTACTCGCCGATCGGGCCGGGCGGCGTCCGCTCATCGGCCCCGCCGCTGGTCACCGAAACCAACGGATAGACGTTGCCGGTCGAAAACGCTGCGATCCTCGCCCCAGCGTAGCGCTCGCAGACCAGCGCGGGCACGTAGGTGTTCATCGCCCAGGTCAGGCCCTGGTTGCCGGACGCCCCGAACTTCATGCCGACCAGGTAGTAAATGTTGGAAACCCGCGGCAGATCCTCGTACACAGCCCGGTCCAGCAGGTCAGCGGTCATCGTCCGGACGCCCGCCTGCTCCAAACGGTCGCGGACGGCGCCATCGGAAAATCGCGAGACGGCCCAGACGGTCTTCCCCGGTGCCGCCTTCTTGATGAGCATGGCCAGCGTCGGGCCCATCTTGCCCGCCGCCCCCAGAACCGCGATATCGCCGTCCAGATTGCCGAGGGCTTTTCTCGTCGCCTCGCTCGGCTGCGATAGGGCGGCTTCCAGGGATGGCTCATCTCTGATCTGATCCATTCGCATCGCCTGCTCCTGCTGCATTCCGAACATAAGTAACCAACTGGTTACTTATTCTACCGATTCCAGCCCATCCGGCAAGCAAAAAACCCGATGCGCTGTACAGGCCGGAAAGGTATTGACGGGGGTGGGCCCATTTAGTATACTACAGCTACCATAAACCAGTTGGTATAGTATCATCCAAGGCGAGAGGTCATGATGCCCGAGACCCTGTCAGACCTGCCCGTTTGCCGACGCGTCAAACGCGAGATCGAGCGAATGATCGACGCGGGCGTGTTGCACAGCGGCGGGCTCGTGCCGGGCGAACGGGAACTGGCCCACCGATTTGGGGCGGCCCGCGGCACCGTGCGCCAGGCGATTGCCAAACTGGTCGCCGACGGCAAGCTGGTGCGGATCGCCCGAAAGGGGACGGTGGTCGCCCCCAACGTCTCGGCCCGTCGGGGCTCAGGCGCCTGGGCGGTGGTCGTGCCGATCCTGCACTATTTCTACCCGCTGCTCGTGACGTACATCGAGCGCGAAGCCGCCGAGCGGGGCGCGGCCCTGCAGATCGGCTGCTCCTACGACAGCGTCCAACGCGAACGGGAGCAGGTGTTCCGGGCGATCGAGAACGGGGCTCGCGGAATCCTCCTGGCCCCAGCCTGCCCGCGGGTGGGGCGGACGCGCGAGAGTTTCGAGTATCTGGCCGATCTGCCCGCGCCGGTGGTCATCATGGACCACTGGGGGGCGAACCTGCCGCTCTCGGGGCTTGACGCAGTGCTCAGCGACAACTTCGCCGGCTGCTATCAGATGACGGTTCACCTGATCCGGCACGGATACACGCGGATCGGGATGGCGGGTCGTGAGGAACCGGGGACGATCGAAATGGACGAACGGTATCGAGGATACCGGTCAGCCCTGGAGGATCACGGCTTGGAGGTTCCGCCGCTTGCCCCGGTCGATACGCGGGGAATCGGCCATGGGCGGGTTGAGACGATCCGTGAGCATCTGGACTGGGGCGTGCAGGCCATCGTGGTGACCAACGACCGCAGCGCGCTGACCCTGATCTCGCGGCTGCGCGAATTCGGCGTGCGGGTTCCCGAGGACGTCGCGGTGACCGGTTACGACGATGAGCCGTTCGCCGCAATGGTCGTGCCCAAACTCACCTCGGTCCGCGTCGAAAAAGCCGAAATCGCCCGCCGGGCCATCGAACTGCTGGTTCAGCGGCTTGACGAAGCCTATCGCGGCCCGGCGAGGACGGTCGTGCTCCGTCCGACCGTCGTGGCCCGGCAAACCTGCTCGCCGCACTGCCCCGAATACGACGAGCGGGCCCAGGAGGAAAACGCGGAAATCGACATGCTCCGGGCCGCGGGTGTGTGATTCTCAATTGGCGATTTGGAGACGAGAAGATGATCAGCCATACGTGCCGTTCAGCAAACTCGAAATTCGAAATCCGAAATTCGAAATCGTTCACCCTGATCGAGCTCCTGGTGGTCGTGGCGATCATCGCGGTCCTCGTGGCCATCCTGCTGCCCGCGCTGCAGAAGGTCCGGACCCAGGCGGTCTCGCTTCGCTGCATCAATCACCTCCAGCAGATCGGAGCGGCCTACTTTGCGTATAGGGCGGACAACGCGGACCGCGGGTGCATCGGATTTACCTATGGCAACTCGGGTTGGCATCGGCCACAGAGCACCTGTCCGCCCGGGGTCACCCCGGTGCCTCAGGGCGTCTACGGAGCGTGGAGCGGCTGGTACTCGTCCTATCCGTTCGCCCTGGGTTTCTACCTGTTTCGCGACGGGAGCACGCTTGATGCGAACAAGGATCCGGGGCGGGATATCGCAATGTGCCCGACCTGGGTCCAAGCCGCTGCGACGTGGGGCCACGGCACGACCTATGCCGTCAACTCGTACCTGGGGATCGACCTCCTCCTCGGCGACGGGGTGCAACTGCCGGCCACCACGCCGATGATCTTTGACGGAGTCGAAGTGCTGGCGGATGGCAGCCCGAGGCAGAACTACTTTGGTTCGCCCCACTACTGGTTCTGGGCCACGACGCATCTCTACTTCTATAACCAAGCCGTCTCATCGCACGACAACTCGGGCAACTTCCTCTTCTTCGACGGCCATGTGGTCAACCAGACCGCCATGCCGCCCGAAGTGGCCGGATACTCCTGCCCAGCCTACAACCAGAAATGGACCTGGAGGGGGCGGTAAACGCCCCGCCTCGCAAATCCCTCTGTCAACCTGCAAGGAGTTACCATGCGAGTAAACGCTCTCCTGGCAACCGCGGCCCTGTTCGTGTTGATCTGCACGCTCCAATCGCCCGCCCCGATCTACGAGGCCCCGGAACTCACGACCTTCGTCGATCTTCGCTCAGCCGCCAATGCCGGACTGGCCGACGACCAGCTTGGCGACCGCAAGGGCGGCTGGACCGACCAGGGCAACAACGACATGGCGTGGCTCCCGGTCGGCGTCCGCGAATTCGCCGGCGTGCCCTTCGACGTGATCGATCCGAACGCCAACGGCGGCCGGGCGTGCATCATGCTCATGGGCCGCGAAGTCGCCCACTATCCCAGAGAGAGCCAGTGGATCAAGGTCGGCCGGCAGTTCGAATACCTCTATCTGCTGCACGGCGTCGCCTGGGTGGACCGAAACGACAAGCAGCCGTACGCCCACGTGGAGATCCAGTACGATGACGACCGGACGGTGCAAGTCCCGCTGCGGATCGACCAGGAGGCCAACGACTGGCACCTGGCCAAACCGGCCCCGAACGGCCCGCTGGCCTGGATCGGCCGCAACGACACCCAGAGCCCGCTGGGCTTGCACCTGCTGGAGTGGAAGAACCCGAACCCGGAGAAGTTCGTCTCCGCCATACGGTTCACCTCGCAAGCCCGTCTGCCCGTGCCCGGTTTCATCGCGGTGACCGTGGCCTCACAGAAGCTGGAAATCAAAGGCCCCAACCGCGAGCTTCGGCGAGACCCGATCGAGTCCATCCTGGTCCAGTATCGCGCGCGAATGCCGCTGGCGGCGAGGTTCGGCCCAGCCGCCGAGCAAACGGTGACGGTTCATCGTTCCCTGCCCGAGCAGGCCCAGCGGCTGCGGTCGCTGCGGGTGGACCTGCGGCTTGTTAAAACGCAAGGGTCCGCAGCGGTGACGATAGGCGGGCAGACGATCGAAAAACAAATCGGCCGCGAGGATTGGGTGACATCGTTTGCCTTCGACCACCCCAAGGCAATCGACTACGTCAAGAATAACCTCAGCGACTTTGCGATCGACGTAAAACTCAGCGGCGAGGCGGCCCTCGGCCGATACGACTTCGACACGTCGCCCAACGTGCTCTGGACGGTAGGGGGCGAAGACCTCGCGCCATCTCACAGCCTCTACGGCATAACGTTCACCGCCTTCTTCAACACCGCCGATCCCGACCTGGCGCGATGGAAGGTCCTGGAACTGCCCCGTCCGCCTCGCGAGAACCCGGCGACGGTGACCGACGAGGCGACTACAGAACCGCTGGCCGCCCCGCCGGCCGAACCGCGGGCCTCGCTGTGCCTCAACGGCCTCTGGCAACTGGCCTCCGCGCCGCCCGATGCGACGCCGCAGACCTACGCCGCCACGGCCCGAGTGCCCGGCGTCTGGCAGATGTCCGAAGGACTGGCTGAAAAGGACGCCGAAACCCACTCGATGTGGTACCGGACGAGTTTCCTCGTGCCCGCGACGTTCGCCGCCGACAACCGCGTCATCCTCGATTTCGGCCAGGTGGCCTACAGGGCGACGGTCTACCTCAACGGCCAAAAGATCGGCGAGCATCTCGGCGACATCGACGATTTCCACTTCGACGTCACCGATGCCGTGAAACGCGACGCCGACAATGATCTGGTCGTCTGCGTCGAGGACCACCACAACCACTTCAAACCGGTGGAGAAACGCCTGACCCTCGATCCGGGTTGGATGCGCTCGCAGGAAGGCCACGCCTGGCTCTACACGATGCCGCACTCCTGCGGCGGAACCGACAAAGGATCGGGCAGCACCATGGAGGTCTTCGAGGACGGCAAGCCCCTGGGACCCGCCCACACGGGGCACCAGGAAATCCGCGAACACGGCGGCGGACGGTTCAGCCACGTCGGAGGAGATCCCGAAACCCTCTACCTCTCGACCAGCGACAACACCGACCCGCGATCCAACGGCCGAACCTACGAAATCCGCTACCAGAAGTACGTTCCCGACCGCGTCACCCAGCGGCTGGATCACCACCCCGACAGCACCACGATGGAATTCTGGTCGGGCATCCTCGGCGACGTCTATCTGCGGTCGGTCCCGGCGCGGGCCATCGCCGACGTGTTCGTGACCACCAGCGTCCGGAACGGAACCATCGCCGTTCAGGCCGAACTGGCCGGTTCGCCGGACGGAACGCTCACGCACGAAGTCTGGGAAGGGGGGCAAAAGGTGCTCGATCTGCCCTCCACCCAGGTCGAAGCGAATCAGGAGCCGATCACCGTCCGCCAGAAGTGGACCGACCCGCATCGCTGGGATATCGACGACCCGCACCTCTACCAGCTTCGCACCGAATGGCGCGACGCCGACGGCACGCTGCTGGACCGGCGATGGACGCCTTTCGGCTTCCGCGAGTTGTGGATCGCCGGTACGGACTTCGTCTTCAACGGCCGCAAAATCCGCCTCCAGGGCACCAGCCCCAGCATCCCCCACTACACCACGCCCATGCACCATCGCCTCAAGTGGCTCAACCAGATGCAGATCTACCGATATATGAACGCCAACCACATCCGGCTGCATCTCGCTGGAATGAACTGCCCGTCGTTCGTCGAGGCGACCGACGCGATGGGGCTCCTGGCCACCCTCGAAGCCCCGTTCGTGCCGTGGGACTGGGTCTGGGATGAGCAGAACCAGGAAGTCAACTACGAGCGGCTCGAACCCGTCGTCGACCAGTATCACCGCTGGGCCCGCCGATTCCGAAACCATCCGTCGCTGATCTTCTACAGCCTGCACAACGAGTTCTGGGCCCGAATGGTCGATGATCCCAAACAGATCGAAAACCTCACCAAGCAGACCGAGGCCCTGCGCGTGCTGAACGAAGCCGTCATGGCCGAAGACCCGTCGCGGCTCACCCAACTCCATGGCTCCGAAGGCTGCAAACAGCACGGCTACCCGTGGCTGAAAGTAACCAACATGCACTACCAATGGAAAGACGAGGACACCCGAAACTGGCAGGAGAAGGTCAATCACCGCCCGTTGATCATCGGCGAGATCGCCTTCGAAGGCACCTGGTCGTTCTTCAACAGCGGCCTGGCCTATCGGCGCAATGACCCGCCGGTCCTGCACGATTTCTACTGGGAAAAAATCCACGCGGTCAGCAAACGCATCGCCACCTACATCGACCTGTACCGCGCCCGCGACATCTCGGGCATCATGCCCTACGCGATCCTCCAGTGGGCGACGGACGCGGACGATCCGCGCGGTCTGGGCCACGATCCAGCCGCCCTGAAGTGGCCCGCCCTCTCCGGCCCCGGTCCCAAAGGCATCTCGGCCTCGCTTCAGTATCTGGACTACATCAACTGGTTTGACTCGCGATACCCCAAAGCCCCGCAGAGCTTCGCCACCGATACCGTCATGGACCATTTCGAATCCCAGCCGCTCCCGCCCTTCGGCGGGCAGCCGGAGATCATCGTCCTGGTCAAAGACGCCGGCAATCCCCTGGCCAACGTCCCCGTCGTGCTGTACCCCGCCGAGGACCAGGGCGCCGAAGGCCTCGGCAGCGTCACCGATCCGGAAGGCAAGGCGTGGATCGTCGTGCCCGAATACGGACGCTACCACGCCGTGCTCTCGCTGCCGAATCGGGCGGTGACATTGGACGTGGCGGTTGAACCGGCGCGGGAGTTCTCAGCGGTCAAGACGGTGGTGGCGGACGTCGGCGGCGGGTAAGCCTAGCGCAACACGCCGCTGCGATCCAAAACCTCGTCGGCCAAGGACGCCAGCAAACCCAGGTCGCCGGCCAGATGGAGCACCGTGTAACGGTCGCGCACGTCGCGAGCCAGCAGGTACGCCTTGCGCACCAGCGCCGGATCGATTTCAAGCTGCGAGGCCCGTGTCGGCGTCCCCGCCGCCTCATACGCCTCGCGAATCGTTCCCGCCGGCAGCACGCTGTCCCTGGCCTGCTGGACGAACTGCGGCCACGCCCGCCGGATCGTCTCCAGGTGGGCCCGATACTGGGCCTTCGTCTTCTGCTGCTTCCGCGCCTCCGGCATCACGATCTCGGCCAGTTCGCCGTGATCGCAGCGGACCTGCTCGCTTCGCTGCGGCCACTCCGGATACCGCTCGACCAACCCGTCAACGTCCAAGCCGTCAAGGTCCGCCTCCAGCAGCCTCTCGTAGAGCGACGAGGCGATCAGCGTGCCCAACGCCACCTGCTCGCCGTGCATCGGCGGCTGATAGTTCCGGAAGTGGGCCACCATCTCCATGTAGTGGCTGATCAGGTGCTCGCCGCCCGAGGCCGGAGCCGTCACGCCCGCCGAGTCCATCGCGAACGCGCCGGCGATCAGGCCCGCGATCAGCACCTCAATCGACTCCGGATCGCGCCGACCGACGCCCGACGCCAGCCGAATCGCCCGCTGACCCGCCCGACGGACCATCTCCACGGGAATCGGCGTATACCCGGTCCCGGTCACCAGATGGGCCAGATACCAGTCGGTATTCGACGTGTTCTTCGCCAGCAAATCGCCGAACCCGGACTGGGACAACCGCACCGGCGCCGCCGTCAGCACGTCCAGGTCCGCCACGATCACATCCGTCCGGGCGCTCGGCTTGATGATCTTGACGCCCTTCTCGATGAACGAGCTGATGGGCGATCCGTACCCGTTGACCGACGCCGCCGTCGCCACCGCCGCGTACCGCACGCCGCGCTCCAGCACGAGCAGCCGCGTCAGATCGTTGATCACCCCCGACCCGACGCCGACAAACAGCTCCGCCTCCTCCCAGACGCCCTCACGGGCCTGGTCGAGATAGATATCATCGGCCCCGATGTAGCCGTCGTGAGCACGAAGGATGCTCTGCCGCACCTCGATACCCGCCGCCTCAAGCACCCGCCGGGTCTGCTCGCCCGCCGCGGCAAACGTGTTCTCATCCGCCAGAATCCACGCCCGACGCCCCAGACCGAGTTCCTCAATCGCACCGGGCAGCTTCTCGATCGCCCCGCGCTCCAGAATCACCCGCCGCGTGCTGACACTGTGCTGCTGACCGGACGCCGAGGTGAACCGCCAGCCGGCCAATGCCTGAACCGTCTCCGGAATCCGCGTTGTCATCCGGCTCGCCTCCTGATATTCCCGCCAGACCGGTGCCGACTATGGGCTTACCGTCTTGGGCCCGCCGGCCGGCTGCGTCGTCGTCGCCTGAGGCCTGTCCATGGCCGGACAGGCAATCTTCTCGCGATACTCGTTCTCGTTGCCGCGATACTTCGGGCTGCGATGCTCGATGTGGCAGCGCGAACAGTGCCACGTCTGCACCATGTTGTACGCCCGCGGACGCTTGGGCTTCTGCATCGGGTGCCAGCGCAGATCCACCCGGTGGCACATCTGACAGCCGACGTCCTTGAGCTCCGGCGTCTCGGCCGGTGAAACAAACCCGCTCGCCTCGGTGAAACCCGTCGAGTGGCACGCCCAGCAGGCCGGATCGTCGTCCCGGCACTCCTTGACCAGCGTCGCAAAGGCGTGCGCGTGATCGGTCTTGGCCCACAACTCGTACTGCGCGGGGTGGCAGCCCTGGCAACTCGCGGACGAGGTGTACGCAAAGTCCTTCCGGCTCTCCCTGGACCCAGCCGGGATCAGCCGCGGAATCAACACCTGACGCGAACTGAACTTGTAAGAATCGTAGATCTCCAGCATCCGCGGATTCTCGCGTATGTCCTTGGCCAGTTCGAACATCTCGCTCGAAGCCAGCTTCGGACCCGTCAGCGGGAAACTCAGGCAGGCCAGCCCGATCTTGCGGTCGTTCTCCCATGAGGAGGTGGCCAGAACAGCCTGCGGCGCGATGCCCTCGAACGGCTTGGCCGGCTGGCTCTCAGCCCGCTTCTTGTCGCTGAAACTCAGGAAACCGGGATTGTCGATCCAGACATCCACCCCGCCCAACTTCCCAGCCAGGCCGTCGCGCTCCGAAGCCGGAATGTGTGAAAGCAGGATAATCAGGTCGCTCGCCGGCCGAAGCGCCGCGGTCAGCCGGGCGACCGCCGACGCCGGATCCTCGACGACCATCTCAGCCCGCCGGCGCTTCAGGTGCGGACTGCTCTCGAAGTGGGACGCACCGACCACGCCGATCACCGCGATCTTCCGCCCCGCCCGCTCGATCCGCACCACCTCGGGAACGCCCGGCCCGTCCTTGGGCTTGACGTTGCTCAGGACAAACGGCAGGCTCTGCTTTTCGCCGATGCGGCGAACTTCGCCAAACCCCGTCGTCAGCTCCTCGGGACCCACCAGAATCGCGTCGTAGCCCAGCTCGTGGTAGGCCTGTCCCAGGTGGTCGAGCGCCACGGTGGGACTGGGCGAGGCGCCCGCGATCAGATCGCCGGCGTCCAAAGCCACGAGGTTCGGGTTGATCTTGCGAAACTCCTCGAACACCGTCGCCCGCCGGCTCAAGCCCCCTTCGTACTGCCCGCCGCACCCGCACGGCTCGAAGTTGTTCCGGCTCGAGGCGCTGTAGATCAGCACCAACTGGGCCGAACGCAACTGCTCGGCCCGCCGGTCCATCTCGGCGCTCCGGGTGGTGGACAGGGTTCTGAACTCATCGTTGCCGACGCAACTGGCCAGAAAGCCGCCGGCCGCGACGACGATGGAACCGACCAGGACCGACCAGAGCACGCGGGATTTCGTGTGGGCCATGCCTACTCCTCTGTGACTACCGGGGCGGTGGACTTCGGACCGATCGCCGACACCGGCGACCGGGCGATCCCCTGGAGCTTCTCCTCCTGCAATACCGGCTTCCAGGGCAGCTCCGTCGCCAGTCGCGTCTTCATCACCAACAGGGCCGTCTCCAACTGCGGATCGACCCGCGGATACTCCTTCTTGGCCGGCTGCGTGCTCGCCTCTGCCGGCGCGGTGCTCGTCGTCGTGGTCACGGACCCCTCGCCCTCGGCCTCGTCCGCATCGGTCGCGCCCTGCTCCTCGTCCGCCGCGGACGCGCCGTTGGCCTCCTTGTGATTCTGGATGACCTCAGCGTCCCGCTGGAGCTCCATCACGTCGCGAAGCTCCTCGGGACTCAAGGCCACCTCGATGTTCGGATCGACGCCCCATTCCTTCGCGTCGTCCCGCCGGTGCAGGCAGATCCCGCTCGGCAGGTAGTAGTAGGCCGTGGTCAGCTTCAACCGGCTCGCCCCGTTGGCCAGGCGGATCACGTTCTGCACGCTCCCCTTGCCGTAACTCCGCTCGCCGATCACCATCGCCCGCCCGTGGTCCCGCAACGCCCCGCAGACGATCTCCGAACCGCTCGCGCTGATGTTGTTGATCAGCACCACCAGCGGAAGGTCGAACTGCGGACCGTCCGTCTCCGCTTTGCCCTCGTACGAGTCCACCGCCCGACCCTTGGTCGAAACGATCACGCCGTCCTCCAGAAAGATATCCGCCGTGTCCACCGCGGCCCGCAGCGTCCCGCCCGGATTGAACCGCAGATCCACGATCAACCCGCGGGCCCCGCTCGACTCAATCTGCCGGATCGCCTCGTGCAGGTCCTCCACCGTCGACTCCGTGAAACTCGTGATCCGCAGGTACGCGATCTTGTCCTCCGGGTCGATCAAGTAGTCCCACGCGTCGTCCGTCTCCAGCTTGGCCCCTTTGACCGTGTGGATGATGATGGTGTCCCGCATGATCGGAATGTCCACCGGATCGTCCGCCCACGAGTGCAAAATCCCGAGCCGCACGATCGTGCCCTTCGGACCCGTGATCTTGCGGACCGCCTGGTCGATCGTGATCCCGTCGGTGCTCTCGCCGTCGATGCTGGTGATGAACGCCCCAGGCTCGATCCCCGCCTTGTACGCCGGAGTCCCGAATATCGGCGTGATCACCTTCAGCTTGTTCTTGTCCATCGTGATCTGGATCCCCACCCCGCTGAACTTGCCCAGCGTGTGCTTCTGGAAGTCGTCCATCTCGTACGGCCAGATCACCCCGCTGAACTGGTCCAGCTTGAACATCGCCCCGTCCACAAACTCCCGGGTCACCAGATTCTCCGGAAGCTCCAGCGTCTCCTGGTTGATCATCATGAACTTGACGAACGCACGCATCAGGTCCGTCTCCGAAAAACTCTCCTGCTTCTCCGCCTTCACCTGCTCGATCAACCCCGCCACCCGCTCGTTGTACGCCCCGACCTTCTCCGAATCCGCCAGAACCGGAAAGTTCTCCTTGAGCTTCTCGATCTGCGTGAACAGGGCCAAGGACTCCAAACCGCCCAGCGTCAGCTTGCGCAGATCGGGATCGTCCACGTAGTAGTTCTCCACGTGGTAGCTGATCTCAGCCAGCACGTCCATCTTGATCCCCTTGACCTGCTCCTGCCAGTCCTCCCCCGACTCGTAAAGACTCTCGATCCGCGCCCGCGTGGCGCACTCCTTCGTCTTGTCCTCGTACTGCTTCTCGTCCTCGTAGATCGTCGACAGCTCCCCGTAGATATTCCCCGCCTTGAGCCACTCGTGATCCGCCAGGTACTGCTCAGCCTTCAGCAACGCCTCCGCCACCACCTGCTTGACCCACTCCTGCTGCCCGAACTGCTGCTCGTCCTCGGCGTAGAACTTCGCCTTCCGCACCCCGCTCAGCGCCTTCTCCACCTCGCCCGCCGCCAGTTCCTTCCGGGCCTCCTCCACCGCCTCGCCGTAGCTGGCCCCCTTGCGCTCCCGGCGCGTCGCCTCGAGCTCCGCATACCTCTCCAGCAGCGGCTCGAGACCCTTCACGTCCTCGCCCACCACCTCCGCCGGCCGGTTCGATAGAAAGTCGCAGGCCTCCTGCAGGCGGCCCTCGTAGATCAGGTTCACAAACTGCTCGCGATCCGACAACTCCGCCCGCGCGGCGCCCACCGCGACCAGCACGACCCAAAGCGCCATCATCGCCGACAGCATCCACCGCCGAACGCCGCGCGATCGGCCCATCATGATGTTCAACGTCATAATCACATCCTTGAGAAAACCGGACACTCCAACGCGGGCCGACGCCTCCGTGTCCCGCCGCGCCCGCAAGGCTTCAATAAAAGAAACTAATTATAGCTCCCGTTGCGCAGCGACTCCAACCATTTTGACCGCCTGCACGCCCATGCCGCTCTGGATTCTACGTCCAACCGCCCCA